>NZ_JAOQJI010000102.1:0-1422 GCF_025567125.1 Phocaeicola fibrisolvens
CTGATTGACGATAGGATTATATTGAACCCAATCCTAACTTCTTACTACAGAAGTATTTATCAAGCGACCAATCTGGGCGCACTGGCATAAAGCTGCGTGGTCTCAATACGCATGTGCCCCATCATTTTGCCGACTGTCTCGATTGGAACACCCAATGAAAGGGTTATATGGGTTCCGAAATTGTGTCGTGCCTTATGAAATGTAAGTTCAAATCCGTAAACTTCACCCAACTGGTGGGCGAGCATAATGAAATACGTACGACTATACAGATTGAAGACCTTGTCATCCTTTCTCTGTTCCCGATATTTCTCTATTATCTTCAACGGAATATCCAGCAATCGGACAGAAGACAGTGTTCCTGTTTTCTGGCGGTGGATATGAATCCACCATGAACCGTCTTCAGATTGGGTAATATCATTTACCCTCAGTTTTTTCAAATCCGTATAGGCAAGTCCGGTAAAAGTGGAGAAGATGAACATATCCCTTACAAACTGAAGCTGTGGCTTCTCGACAGGTGTTGTAAGCAGTGTCTTCAGGTCTTCCAGCTTCAGATGACGACTTTTCCGTTTGGGCAGTTCAGGATGAAGGCGACAATACGGATCACGGCGGATTGTTCCCTGGCTGACAGCCCGCATGGTCATCTTCTTCAGCCTATAAAGATGTTCATGCACGCTCTTCGGGCTTAAATTCCTGTCCGTCCTGAGAAAAAGTTCAAAGTCATCATAAAAAACACGGTTAAGGTTCCGTAAAAGAACATCCTCTACGCCACGTTTTTCCTCGATGAAAGCCGAAAGATGCTTATATGAACGCTGGTAAGAGTCATAAGTTTCTTTTATCCGGTCTATTCCGATACGTTTCTTAAACTCCTCGTTATGCTCTCTGAAAAGAGCCAGCAGAGTTAACGGTTTCTGACCGACTCCCATCACGGCATTCTTTACCTGCTCTGCCGTAATAAATCCCAGACTGTTCTTAATCCGCCTGTAATGCTCCTTGATTTCTTTGGTCAGATCATCAATAGCCCGGTTGACGGTAATGGCATTCTCACTGCGGCCGTCAGCCCGTCCTTTTTCAGGATTCCAGATGGCCGGATTGACGGATACTTTCGTTCCTATCTGTTCCCATTTGGCATCTATGCTTATCTTGCACAGCAACTGGCACGTTCCATCCTTACGGACTTTGGTGCGGTTTATATAAAACAGTATCGCAAATGTACTGCGACGTTTGATTTCCATATTGTCAGTATTTCTTTTCATAATCCTATTTTTTGCCATTATCAAATAACTACAGAAAACCGCTCAACAATTATTTTATCCAATGCTTTCGTATCTGTATCTATCTTATTGTCTGTCACCTGTAGGCTCGGCTGTCGGCGCCATGCCACCTTACGGTGGTAGGTTTCCGACAGCCTGCCTCCGAACCGTA
>NZ_JAOQJI010000103.1:0-1377 GCF_025567125.1 Phocaeicola fibrisolvens
GATGCACTGTGCCCCCTTTTTACTAACGATGCAGATTATTTTCGCTTCTGTATCATATAGGCGCGTAGTTGCGGATTTGAGGTATTATAGAAGATGATGAATTAAGAAAACATTTATGGCAAGTCATTGGAGATATAGCAGCAAGTCATCATTGGAATATGGATAAAGTTAAGGCATTAGGAAATCAGATCCCTGCTTTACCATGTTTCCCTGTAGATTGGCGAATAAATCCATTGAAATTGGCATGTCTTCTAAGATGTGCTGATGCAGGGCATATTGATTCTGGGAGAGCGCCAGACTATCTTCTAAAATTATTAGATATAAATGGAGTTTCTCGTAATCATTGGGAAGCTCAAAATAAATTATCTCAAATAGATATTGACACAACAAATAAATCTAATGTTATTATTGCGTCAAATATTGCTTTTGAGGAATCAGATTATGCAGCATGGAATGTTGTTTATGATGCTGTTATGGTTCTTAACAATGAGCTTATTCAATCATATGAAGTCTTAAATAATCTTCCATTTCCGATACCTTTTCAGGCCCGTCGAGTAAGTGGTGCAGAATCAAGAGAAGAATTATGTAAATATGTAAAGACGTGTGGATGGTTCCCTTGCGATGCTAATATTCATATTAGTAATATTGAGGGAATTATAAAGACTCTTGGAGGGGAAAAATTATATGGGAAAGAAAAAAAGATAGAATATGTCGTACGCGAGCTAATACAAAATGCAAGAGATGCCATTGTTGCTAGAAAATACCTGGATGAAGGCTTTGAAGGTCGTATTGATGTATATATTGAAGAAAAAGACAACAAACAATGGTTAATTGTTAGAGATAATGGTATAGGCATGTCTATGCGAACTATAAAAGACTATTTATTGAATTTTGGAAAAAGCTTTTGGGCTTCAGACCTAGCTAAAGAAGAAAATCCTGGTTTGGCATCTTCTGGATTTAAATCTATAGGCCAATTTGGAATAGGTTTTTATTCTATATTTATGATAGCTTCTGAAGTTATTGTTGAGACTAGAAAGTTTAATGAATCATTAAATAGCAATATTAAATTACGCTTTCCTAATGGTTTATGCTTACGTCCAATTGTTTCGCAATGTAATGGCATCAGTATGAATGTAAGCACGATAATAAAAGTATGCATTAATCCTAAAGAAGTAATATGGAAAGATACTGTAAAAATGAATCCAGGAATGCTAGGTATCAAAGCTTTTTATGTACCTTTTAAAGATGTTTTGGCAAATATTACCGCAGGACTTGATGTTGATGTGTATTATAATAGACTTTATATAGATTAATTTATTATATGACTCATTTTGTGCGTGATTCTGAAGTTGTGTAATCCACAAGCAATAAGAATCA
>NZ_JAOQJI010000104.1:0-870 GCF_025567125.1 Phocaeicola fibrisolvens
GGAGCGCCCTAGGGTAAAACTGGTAATTGGGGCTAAGTCGTAACAAGGTAGCCGTACCGGAAGGTGCGGCTGGAACACCTCCTTTCTGGAGAGGAACCGACGAAGGTTCTTGCCTTGTACTGCAGATGAGTTTGTTTTTCGATATAAAGAGAGAAAGATGAAGCCGAGTCGGAACAGACGAGGTTGAACTGAATCACAAGCTAGTCCTATAGCTCAGTTGGTTAGAGCGCTACACTGATAATGTAGAGGTCGGCAGTTCAACTCTGCCTGGGACTACCTCGAAAAGAAGGAAGTGAAAAAAACTTCCTTAAAAATTTGCCGGGGCGAAAGTAAATGCTTACCTTTGCAGCCGCAAAAAAACGGGGGATTAGCTCAGCTGGCTAGAGCACCTGCTTTGCACGCAGGGGGTCAACGGTTCGAATCCGTTATTCTCCACAAGCAACGAACTTTTAATTATTCATTATTAACTGTTCATTGAAAAACGGTCTATGACATGATGTAACAAGCAAAAAGTAATTTTAGTACGAAAGCTAAAAGTATATATCATCCCGCACCCGTTGAAAGACGGAGTGTGCACGTGATAAGGAAAGTAGGAAAGGGCGCATGGCGGATGCCTTGGCTCTCGGAGGCGATGAAGGACGTGATAAGCTGCGATAAGCTGCGGGGAGGTGCAAATAACCCTTGATCCGCGGATTTCCGAATGGGACAACCCGTTGTCTTGAAGAGATAACATCCATCTTCAGATGGAGGCTAACGCAGGGAACTGAAACATCTTAGTACCTGCAGGAAAAGAAAATAACAATGATTCCCCCAGTAGTGGCGAGCGAACGGGGAAGAGCCCAAACCCCGGATGTTACGGCATCCGGGGGG
>NZ_JAOQJI010000105.1:0-817 GCF_025567125.1 Phocaeicola fibrisolvens
CAGAGAAAACGCATCAATCTCCGATATTAAGGAAGTTAATTGTTTCCAGAATAAGTTTCTCCATGAAATTCTCATCCCATCCTGCCATCAGTCTTTTTCTCCCTATCGGTATTTTCTTTTCATTCCTCTTAAGCACTGCTGTAACCATTTTCGTTATAATAGAATAGTTTATAGCCGAGTTCATTTTCTTTTTACTGTCATCTTCTCTGAATTCCACATCAAGCATCCTGTGAAGTCCATTTTCCACCTGCCAGTGATTCCTCTTATGCATAATCAGACTTGCGGCATTTTTTTCCAAAGAGGTGATAAAGTATTGTGTATCTTTTGTTTCCTCTCCTGTTTTCTTGTTCTTGCGTACGGTGTTGAATACTCCAAAAGTCTTTATTCCCGCCCATTTCCTGTACATGCTTCCCAGCATGTATTTTTCCTGAACAGTAAAACAGCTTCTGGTTACGGTATATCCGTGAGCCTTTTCATCAACTATGGTAACATCATCATTACGGTTTTCTCTTTTTTTGAGCATATTCCAGCCGACGATCTCCTCTATCTCTTTGCGCAAAAGAAGCTGGTTGTCCTTGACTATAAGAAGATAATCAGCTCCTTTTTTGAAAATCGCCTCCGCTATTTCCCTCTGCGTACCCATGGCGTCCATTGTTACAAGGTCTCCTTTGCCAATTGACAACGATTCTATCAGTGCCTTGTCAGCCGTAATCTCATTACTTTTTTCCGGTACACGTTCCTGTCCGAGAGAAACCTCATGGGTCACATCGTATGCACTTACAATGTGTACTCTGGCTTTTCCGCCGTCATTGTCTGC
>NZ_JAOQJI010000106.1:0-711 GCF_025567125.1 Phocaeicola fibrisolvens
TGAACGGATATAAAATTGTGCTTTTAAAGGCTATTTTTATGCTTTATAGGCTACCGGAATGTGAACGGGTATGCTCCGGAATATGCACACTTTTTATACATCATGATAATCAGTATATTATAAAAGCCAATTGAATTCTATTACGAATCTAAGTTGAATCAATCTAAATAACAGAGTGATAAATATGTGAGTTATTAAAATCAAAATCATTATGAACTTAAACTTCCAAAATTGGCGTATTGACTAGCATGGCTCTTTCCCATACCTTCGTGCTAAACTTAAAACTTGAAAGATTATGTTTAGCGAAAAAGACTTTGAAAGACTGTGGTTCCTATACAAAACCGAGGGTGAGCCCAAAGGAGTTTCCATCAACTCATTCTGTATTAGCAACAACATTCCTTACACGGCATTCTATGACTGGTTCAAGAAGGCACAGAAGAAAGTTGTACCTGTAGAAGTGGAAGGAATTCCGGAAGAGTTGATTCGGACAGGCAATGAAGAACGGCAGGATGTTGCTAAAGACAAGCCCAAACGTACAACTCCCCATAAAGGAAGCATCATGGTGACGATAAAAACACGTGAAGGCTTGTGCATTCAGAAGAAAGGCTTAGACTATCAGGGGCTGAAAACGCTGGTGGAGAAACTGGAGGGCTTATGCTAAGTATTAACGGACTGCATAACTTCTATTATCTTCCTGAACTTCACGATATG
>NZ_JAOQJI010000107.1:0-550 GCF_025567125.1 Phocaeicola fibrisolvens
TCCTCCTTCATCCGCATGAACGTGGCGTCGGGGTCTGTCTTGGAGTAGCTGTTGCGCCCGTCGAGAATCTTTCCCTGGGATTCGTATTTCCTGAGCTGTTCGGGCCATGCCTTCCTCACGCGCCGGACCTTGGCCTTCACTTTCCGGTCCGCATCCGTTCCCTCCAGAGCTTCATGTATCTGTTCCAGCGCCCTTTCCACCTTCTCGGGGGTGATGTCCTGGTAAGTGACGGGAGCGGAGTCGCGCAGCTCCTGCTTGGTGACGGACTCGGCGTACCGCCATATCTCCTCAAGCTGTTCCGCAATTCTGGAGATGCGGGTGTGGATGGACTCGCCCCAGACGAACGTATAACGGTTGGCGTCCGCCTCCATCTTCGTCCCGTCGGTGCAGGCCACGTCCAGACTTACAAAGCCCTCCGCCACAAGGAACTTCACGATGGTAGCGAAGACGGTCTTGAGCACATCCTTCAGCCGGCTGCTGCGGAAACGGTTGATGGTGTTGTGGTCAGGCACCCTGGTACCGGTCAGCCACATGAAGCGGATGTCATTGC
>NZ_JAOQJI010000108.1:0-534 GCF_025567125.1 Phocaeicola fibrisolvens
ATCTTATAATTCAGCACTATAAATTTAATACTTTTATCGCTATGTTTCTAATTATCACTGAAATATATTTATTACTATTTCGAACTCACGTTATGCTTAATCAACGAATCCCTCAGATTTTTACGTTGAGCCATAGAATCTCCTACCAGACTTCGTAAAGAATTGAACGGGCACAAAAAAAGCCCCGAGATATTGCTATCTCGAGGCTCTCTGTAAAACGGCGACTACCTACTCTCCCACTTGTACGCAGTACCATCGGCGTGGCGAAGCTTAACTTCTCTGTTCGGAATGGGAAGAGGTGGAACCTTCGCGCCATAGTCACCTTAATATCCTTTCAATTGATAATGAAAAATGAATAATGAACAACGTACCCATTCTCCTTATCAATCATATTTTATCATGACTTACAAGCAAGCAATTTCAGCACACTGGCCAAACGTATATATCATCCTTTGATGTTTTCCATCCGCCCGGCGCGGATAAGGAAAGCTGACGGGCAATTAGTAATGCTCGGCTTTGCTGTCTCCAGCTTTA
>NZ_JAOQJI010000109.1:0-471 GCF_025567125.1 Phocaeicola fibrisolvens
CCGGTCCGGGTTGTTCACCGTATCATTGAACAGATCAGCCTGGAAGAACTTTACCGCAAGTACTCCGTCAAAGGCTGTCCGGCCTACCATCCCCGCATGATGCTGCAGATTCTGGTATATGCCTATCTGCGCAATATCTATTCCAGCCGCCGCATTGAGGAGTTTTGCCGCAATGATATCCGCTTCATGTGGCTGACCGGCAATGTGACTCCTGACCACAACACCATCAACCGTTTCCGCAGCAGCCGGCTGAAGGATGTGCTCAAGACCGTCTTCGCCACCATCGTGAAGTTCCTCGTGGCGGAGGGCTTTGTAAGTCTGGACGTGGCCTGCACCGACGGGACGAAGATGGAAGCGAACGCCAACCGTTATACGTTCGTCTGGGGCAAGTCCATCCACACCCGCATCTCCAGAATCGCGGAACAGCTTGAGGAGATATGGCGGTACGCCGAGTCCGTCACCAAGCAGGAG
>NZ_JAOQJI010000011.1:0-101949 GCF_025567125.1 Phocaeicola fibrisolvens
CACCGTAAGGTGGCATGGCGCCGACAGCCGAGCCTACAGATAACCGTGGAGAAGCTGGATAACGACCTCACGATGCTGGGCGACAAGTTGAGCAAGTCATTCGGTAACATCAAGGTGGCAGGGATATGAAACGGGCAACAATCACGATGGACGGAAGCGGCAGGGTTGCCGTACCGTCCGATATAGCCAATGTGTGGATGAGCGAAATGGAGTTGGTAACGCTGTTTGATGTAATCGCCCCGACACTCCGTGCCGCTGTCCGAGCCGTGTATAGGAGCGGAGTGTTGCAATCTTGCGAAGTGGAAAGGCGCATCAGGCTGCCAAACGGTTATTATTTGGAAGTGTATGCGCTGCCAATGGTAATGGCACTGGCTTTCCGTATCAACACATCCAATGCCGCAAGAGTGCGTAATGTCTTGCTGGAAAGGCTGTGCTTGCGAAAAGACAGACAAATGCTTTGGCTTTCGTTAGGTAACAGCATATCGTGTAAGTGTTAGCGAGTGCGGTTGCGTGTCACTACGCCCATGCACTCACACAATCCAAGTCTGCCCGAAGAAGTACCATTTTCCGCTTCTTCGGGCTTTTTCTTTTCGCCTTTTGATGACTGATATTGTCCATCTTACTGCATTTTCTTATCCGTCGGTTTCTTTTGCGCCGTTCTGCATAGTTTTACATATCAAGGTTTTAGCCGTCCTGCCGTAGCTTTGCAACCATGTTTAATCCACCTGCCGACAAGGTGTCGGCGGCACTAAAACCTATATTTGAAACATGGAAAAGAAAGAAGAATTTATCCGTGTAGGCACCACGCTCTACAAGATTGTGAACCAGCCCCGCATTGACGGCGGCTATGTGAGGAGACGCATCGCATGGAACGCCGAGACCCTGCGACAGGACTACGGCAAGGACTACATGGCGGGCATCCCGAAGTATGACGGTTTCTGCACCGTACCCGACCATGTAGGCTACCAGCCCGTAGTCGGCAAGTTCCTCAACCTCTACGAGCCGATAAGCCATGTTCCCGTGCCGGGCGATTTCCCCTGCATTCGCTCGTTGGTGGAACACATCTTCGGCGAACAGTACGGGTTGGGCATGGACTACCTGCAACTGCTGTATCTGTATCCCGTTCAGAAGCTGCCCATCCTGTTGCTCGTGTCCGAAGAGAGGAATACGGGCAAAAGCACGTTCCTGAACTTCCTGAAAGCCGTATTCCAGAACAACGTGACGTTCAACACCAACGAGGACTTCCGCAGCCAGTTCAATTCCGACTGGGCGGGCAAGCTGCTCATCATGGTGGACGAGGTGCTGCTCAACCGCCGTGAGGACAGCGAACGGTTGAAGAACCTCAGCACCACACTATCCTACAAGGTGGAGGCTAAAGGCAAAGACCGTGACGAGATAGGCTTCTTCGCCAAGTTCGTGTTGTGCTCCAACAACGAGCATCTGCCCGTTATCATTGACGCAGGTGAAACACGCTATTGGGTGCGGAAGATTGTGCCGCTACGGAATGATGATACCGACTTCCTGCAAAAACTGAAAGCGGAGATACCCGCTTTTCTTCATTTCCTGCAACACCGGCAGCTATCCACCGAAAAAGAAAGCCGAATGTGGTTCAACCCGAAGCTGCTGGAGACGGAAGCCCTGCGGAAGATTATCCGAAGCAACCGCAACCGTTTGGAGATAGAAATGACGGAACTCCTGCTCGACATCATGGCAAGCGTGGGCGTCAGTTCTGTTTCTTTTTGCCTCAATGATATTATCCCGTTGCTCGTCTGCTCGCAAGTAAAGGTGGAGAAGTCGCAGGTTCGGAAAGTGGTGCAGGAATGCTGGAAGCTTACCCCTGCATCCAATTCGCTTTCCTACACCACCTACCAATACGACTACAACCGTGAATGCCGTTACTCGCCCGTCAGGAGGATTGGACGCTACTATCTGGTAAGCAAGGAACAGTTGGAAACACTCTGATATTTTGATGAAATGATGAAAGCATATATAAACATAAAGAATGACAGCGACTTACATTCTCATCAAACGCTCAACAAAAGGATTGGGCTGATGAAAAGAGAAAGGCAACACAACGCCGCTCATCGCTTTTCTTTTGGCGAGCGGTTTGATGAAACGCTGATGAAAGGTTATTGCATTAGCTGTCTGTATATTAGACTATCCAATCATCAAATCATCGGAATTTCAGCCCTTATCAAGTCCGCAGGGGAAACGGCAACACCATCCCTGTCTGTATGCTGTTGTGCCGACAGGCAATCATGCCGGCACAACGGCACAGAATATCATACAAGGCTGGCAAAAAGAAAAGGGCGACCAACATCCGCCGACATCATCGCCGACACCGCCGCAGGCTTTTGGGAACGAAAAGCCATAGCTCATTAGGGCGTTTTCTTCACTCACCGCTGACGCTAATGCTAAAAACACCCCAATGAGCCAACGGGGTTACACCCCTCTGGACACCCCCGTTTGCCCCGTGCGGCACGACCGCAGGCGGACGGATACCGACAAACAATTTGTAGAACCCAAAAAACAAGAAACAAACATGGGATACATAAGCATCCAAATCAACAAGGCGAAAGGGTCGGCTGACACGGGCGCATCCGACCACATAGAACGCAAAACAATGCCCAAGAACGCCGACCCCACACGCACCCATCTCAACCGTGAACTGGTGGAGTTCCCCGACGGTGTGGCAGACCGCACCGAAGCGATAAGCCACCGCATCCACACGGCAGGCATCAGACGAAAAATTACTCCCGACCAAGTACGGGCAATCCGCATCGTGCTTTCGGGTTCGCATGAAGATATGGTGAGAGTGCAGGACGAAGGCAGGCTGGGTGAATGGTGCGATGACAACCTGCAATGGCTGCACCGCACATTCGGCAGGGAGAACACCGTTTCGGCAGTGCTGCACATGGACGAACACACGCCGCACATCCATGCAACGGTCGTACTGATAGTGACGGGAGAGCGCAGGAAAGCCAAGAAGAAACAAGCGGACAGCAAACGCACCTACCGCAAGAAAGCCAACGCCGTGCGTTTGTGTGCCGATGACCTCCTGACCCGTGAAAGGCTTGTCGCTTACCACGACAGCTACGCCGCAGCGATGGCGAAGTACGGATTGCAGCGTGGCATACGAGGTTCGGAAGCACGGCACACAACCACCGCCCAATACTACCGTGACCTGAAACGGCAGACGGGAGAGCTTGAAGCCAACGTGCAGCAGTTGCAGACCGAACGCCAACAGGCAAAGCAGGAACTTGACTAAGTCAAAAAAGAAATCAAGTCGGAGAAGCTGGAAGCCGCCAAGACCGAGGCGAAAGCGGCACTCGTGGCAAAAGTAGGTTCTCTTTTGGGTAGCGGCAGACTGAAAGAGTTGGAAGCCGACAACCGAACCTTGCAAGGCGAGGTTGCCGCCCGTGACGAGAGTATCGAATTATTGCAAAAGCAGATGGAGCGGCAGCAGGAGGAACACAGCCGCCAATTGGTGGAACTGCAAGCCAAGTACCGCAGGGAAATGGCGGACAAGGAAGCGGCACACCAAGAGGAAGTGTCATTCCTAAAATCCATTATCCAAAAAGCCAAGAAATGGTTTCCGCAGTTTCAAGAGCTGGTGTATATGGAGAAGTTCTGCCTTAAAGTCGGCTTCAACGAAAGGCAGACTGCCACGCTCATCAGCGGCAAACCGCTGTTCTACGAGGGCGAGCTCTATTCGGAAGAGCACAGGCGGAAGTTCACGACCGAGGAAGCAGGCTTCCAAGTGGTAAAAGACCCGAAAGACAAGTCCAAGCTTGCACTTGCCATCAACGGGCAAGTGATTGGAGAGTGGTTCAAGGAGCAGTTTGGCAGGCTGTTCTCATCCGTTAAAAGGACGGTTGAACCGCTTAGGAGAGGCAAGGGCATGGGATTATAAACAATACCAACGGAAAAATAGCAAGTTTGTGTTTGGGGCAGACCAAAACCGCTTGCTATCCTCAGTTGGTTCAAACGTCATTTTATTTGTGCCCGAATCCTACTCAAACTTGCCTGTGTGATGCCTAAATAGGTGGCGATACTTCCTAACGGCAACCGCTGTAACAAATCAGGCTCTTTCTCCAACAACTCGTGATACCGTTCCGAGGCGACGGCTGACAACATGGAAATCAGCCGTTCCTCGGCAGCAAGCAGTTCCATTTCCGCATAACGCCGTCCCCAATTGGCTATGTGCAAATCCTTCAAGAATAACTCTTTCAGTTTTTTCCTTTCCAATACATATAAGACAGAATTTTCCATCAGCTCCATTGTTTCATACCCCGGTTCGTCATTCACATATCCTTTCATGGAAACAATAGTCGCCCCTTCCTTGCCGACCCAAAAGGTAATTTCTTTCCCCTCTACCGAAGTATAGGCGCGGACAATGCCTTTCTTGATGAAAAAGATGTCTTTTTCTATCTTGCCATATTCCAACACTTGGAATCCTTTTGGGTATGAGACTTCCGTCAGGCATTGCCGCAACTTGTCCAAAGACGCATCCGGCATGGCATATCTCTGGTTGATGATTTCCTTTATATCCATAAGTCATTTTGTTGTGGTACAAAATTATAAAATAGCGCACAGAAACAGCTGCTAACGGCTGTTTTTTTGTCAAATGCAAAATCCGTTTTTACCAAATGTAAAAAACGGTTAGAAATTACTTGCTTACTTTTGCACCCGAATTTAATAAATCATAGGTATGAATTGGATAATTTTATTTTTGGCAGGATTGTTTGAGGTAAGCCTTACATTCTGCTTGGGAAAAACGAGAGAGGCATCAGGTATTGGTTTTTATCTGTGGGGAAGCGGTTTCTTGGCTTCCACGGTATTGAGTATGGCATTACTTGCCAAAGCGGTTCAGACTTTGCCTTTGGGCACGGCATACGCCATTTGGACGGGTATCGGAGCGGTCGGCACGGTCTTGATTGGGATATTCGTTTTCAAAGAGCCGGCCACTCCCATACGGCTTTTCTTCCTGTTCACGCTCATTGCCTCCTTGATTGGATTGAAAGTTGTGTCATACTGAAAGGAGGAATAAATGATGAAATATGAATTGAGAGAAAACCACGGCATTCCGGCACCTCTGCTGGCTCTGATGGCAGTCGCTACCGGGCTTTCCGTTGCCAACTGCTACTACAACCAGCCTTTGTTGGGCAGCATGGCAAAGGATTTTGGGGTAAGCGACTTTTCTGCCAGCATGGTTGCGACATTGACCCAGATAGGTTATGTAGTCGGACTTGTGTTTGTCATTCCGCTTGGCGATTTGGTTTCACGAAAGCAGCTGATATTGACCAATTATATCATTTCATCGTGCGCATTGCTTGCCATAGCACTTGCCCCTAACATCTATTGGGTGTGGGGCGCATCCTTGCTTGCCGGAGCATCTTCGGTTATGCCGCAGTTCTTCATCCCGTTGGTGTCTTTCCATTCAGCACCAGCACACAAGGTACGCAACGTGGGGATTATACAGTCCTGTCTGCTCATAGGCATTCTTGGCTCACGGGTGTTAAGTGGTTTCCTGGCTGATATGTGGGGATGGCGTTCCGTCTATTTTGTGGCTTGTGTGTTTATGCTCGGATGCTTTCTTATGATTTACAAGATGCTTCCCGTTCTGCCTGCTCGTTCACGTGAAAATTATGCGGGTCTGATGAAATCCTTGTTGCGTCTGCTTGCCAAATACCCGTACTTGCGTATCGCTTCGTTGAGGGCGGCATTGGCTTATGGCTCGTTCTTTGCGTTGTGGAGTTGCCTTGCTTTCCGGATGAAGCAAGAGCCATTCTTTGCGGATGACGATATTATCGGGGCACTCGGTTTGTGCGGATTGGCAGGTGCGTCTACGGTTGTATTCATTAGCGGCTATATCCAGAAGTACGGCGTAAGGTTCTTCTCCATTGTCGGGGGATGTGTTATCTTGGCTGCATGGTTGTTGGCATTTTTGGGAAATGACAGCTACTTGTGGATGATAATCGCCATCCTTTTGATTGATGCAGGAATGCAATGCATCCATTTGTCAAATCAGACCAGCGTGGTCTCCCTTGACGCATCCGCCATCAACCGAGTCAATACCGTTTATATGACCATCTACTTTCTGGGCGGTTCTGCTGGTACGTTCGTTTCAGGTCTGTTTTGGCAACATTACGGATGGGCAGGCGTGGTAGGAGTAGGAGTTGCCTTTACCGTGGCTTCCTTGTTCGTTAATTGCTTCCAACCAAGACTGCATAAGGATGAATGCTCAATATTCTGACTAAAATAATTTTTGGAATGATCCTTTCAGTCTGAATATTTTTCATACCTTTGTACCGTAAGAGTTTCCCGAACAAGCAAAGCGATGCAGACCACGGCAATTAGAACGGTTACCAACTCATTACCCGAAAACGAGGTAATTCTTCTAACTCTCTTGATTTCAAAGAGGTATATTCCTTATACAGATTTACGGAAAATCTTTGAAATAACCTTGCAAAACGACAAATGAGATTAATAATAAGCGCTCATATCCAACAAACTATTACGGCTTTTTTCTAACTTTGTTTCCACTATTTTATGAATCATCATTACCCGCTATACTTTATCAAACAACTATGAAAATATGGAAGAGAAAAATCTAGACTACTATATCCAACTACTGGAAGCAAATAAAAATCTTATTCTGACAGGTGCACCCGGTACGGGGAAAACGTATTTGGCCAAAGCAATTGCGGACAAGATGGAAGCTGAATATGAATTTGTTCAATTCCATCCGTCGTATGACTACACAGACTTTGTGGAAGGTTTGCGCCCTACTCCTCCCGATAAAAATGGGAACATCGGGTTTGAAAGAAAGGATGGAGTATTCAAGGAGTTTTGCAAAAGAGCAATCGAAAAATGCAAAGGCTTATCCACTGAGTCCTCAATAAATATCTCAAAGAATTCCATTGATGAGAATGATAAGATTGAAAAAGCAATGAGTTGGCTTATGAAACAAAATGGAGCCACTCTCAAATCCATACGAAGTGAAACAAAATTCACGTTAGTGATTAATCAAAATAAAATATATCTAAGAATTCCCAAAGGTAATGAAAATTATGTAAACCCTAACGGTGTTATCAGATATCTAAAAACGGGGGAATATGACAAAGAACATCAAACATATGAACCTTCTGTCGGCTTTTTTATTAAGGAAAACTGTCCTTTATATACAAAGGACACATCTAACAATCACATTTTACATAAAGATATTCTACCTCCTAAAGAGAAACAGTTCGTATTAGAGAATCGTAAAGAAGAAAAAATTAAGCATTTTATCTTCATCATCGACGAAATCAACCGGGGTGAAATCTCCAAAATTTTCGGCGAACTGTTCTTCAGCATCGACCCGAGTTATCGCGGAGAAAAAGGATTAGTCAAGACCCAGTATCAGAATCTGATTACCGATGAATCCGACCCGTTCTACGAAGGCTTCTACGTTCCGGAAAATGTCTATATCATCGGAACCATGAACGACATCGACCGCAGTGTGGAGAGTATGGACTTCGCCATGCGCCGCCGTTTTGCCTGGGTGGAGATAAAAGCCAATGAGCATACAGGGATGCTGGACGAGGAACTGGCAGACATGAAAGAGGAAATCGTTCAGGTCATGACGCGCCTGAATGCCGCCATCTGGGATGAAGAGAACCACACGGGCATAGAAGGATTAAGCCCTGCCTATCACATTGAAGGTTCCTACTTCAGCAAACTGGCACTTTATCTGGACAACGAACGTACCCACAAGGAAGCAGCCTACAAGCACCTGTGGGAAAACCACCTGAAAGGTGTCCTGTTTGAATACCTGAGAGGAACAGCCAATGCCATGGAGAATCTGAAAATGCTGGAACAAGTGTATTATCAAAAAGAAGGAAAAAATGATATTGAAGGATAACTCGACCTATTCTTCCACATCGGAAAATCTTGAAGAGTTCCTGTCTCTACAAAATGTTGCCAACCGTACCCTGTCGGAACTTTCAGAGGAATGTGGAAACAACTTGCTAATCTACCCTTATTCTTTCGAGGAATGTGAGGATAAAATAGGCAACCAGCCTCTCATGTCCTTACAAGCCAACTGGAAAGGAAAGCAATGCACAAAAGTCCACTTAACGACAGGCAATCTGGTGGGATTTATAGGAGTCAACGGACATTCCGTTTCCATCCAGTCTCGTTTTGTCCAGCACACCGGCGAAGATTTTTTCCTGCATTACATGCTTCAAAAGGTGCTGTACCTCAACCTTTTCCGGATGCCACACGCAACGAACGACGAAGCCGTCTTCGACTTTCTGCTCTATCTGTTTCCCAAGTTTCTTAACGAGGCACTAGCACAAGGCGTCTACAAGGAATACCAACGGAATACGTACAATGACGCGAATGTGCGCGGCGTGATAGACATATCCCGACAAATAAAATACAACCTGCCGTTCAATGGCTGTATTGCTTATCGCACCCGGGAGTTCAGCCAGGACAACCAGGTGACTGAGCTGATACGTCACACCCTCGAATATATCTGTACCACCCGATTCGGGAAAGCATTATTGGAAAGCGACACCCAGACCCGAGACAATGTGAGCCAAATCAGGACTGCCACCCCGAACTATCATCGGCAAGACAGAGAAAACGTAATCAGACACAACTTGAAGATTGTCCCTCATCCTTACTTCACCCGTTATGCGCCTCTTCAAAAACTTTGTTTGCGGATACTGCGACACGAAAAAATCAAATACGGGCAACAAGAGAATACGATACACGGCATTTTGTTTGATGCGGCTTATTTGTGGGAGGAATACCTCACCACCATCCTCACAAAGCAAGGATTCACGCACCCCAACAATAAAAAAGGTACCGGACGCATCTACTTGGCCAAAGGGCACAAATTTCCCCGTTACCTGGATTTTTTCCGGGAATCCGACGGAACAATCGTGGATGCCAAATACAAAATGGCTACAGAGAAAAGGGAGGATGTACATCAACTCGTCACGTACATGTATCGGTTGAGAGGAAAACAGGGCATTTTGATTCATCCCACCTTTCAAACGCATGCTATCACGCGACATTCCTTGCGGGGATATGGAGAGGATGACAACGCGGAACTGGAAACCTATTTGTTCCACATTCCCCAACAGGCTGCCGACTATCCGGATTTTGTTTCAAAAATGGCGGTGTCGGAAGAATTACTTCGAAAGCATCTGCAAGGCAACAAAATTTTCATGGAAAACCATTTTCTTCGTACCTTTGCCTCCGCAATAAAAACGAACTGAATTTCTCACCATGATACATTCTTTCCACACCCCGACCGAAGGCATCGCCTTGCCGAAGGCTTTCACTTTTCCCTTCCACTACACCCCTCACCCGCTTACCCGACTGGCGGCGGAAGAGGTGCGCCAATACCTGCTCACGCGGGACGACTGGCAGGAAGAGCTCCGGCAGGGAAAGATGTTCGGGGTACTGGTCATCCGGGATACAGAAGGAAAGCTGGGCTACCTGGCTGCTTTCTCGGGCAACCTGGCCGGGAGCAACCACCACGCGTTTTTCGTGCCGCCGGTGTACGACCTCCTGCAACCCGACGGGTTCTTCCGCATCGAGGAGGCGGAGATTTCGGGCATCAACCACCGGATTGCGGCACTGGAAGCCAGCGAGGCTTACCGCTCGGCACAGGCGGCATGGAAGCAGGCGGAAGAAGAGGCGCAGGCCACACTTTCAAGTGAGAAGCAGAAACTGAAGGAGGAAAAAGCGCGTCGGGAACAACGGCGAAAGGAAGGGGTGTCTCCCGAAGAGATGGAAGCGATGTCGCGCGAGAGCCAGTTCCAGAAAGCGGAGTTCAAACGGCTGGAACGGCAGTTGAAAGAGAAGGTACAGGAGGCCGGAGAGGCTTTCCAGACCCTCGAACAGGAGATTCAGGCCTTGCGCCACGAACGGAAGACGCGCTCGGCGGCTCTCCAGTTGCGGCTGTTTTCCCAGTTCCGGATGCTCAACGCCCGGGGCGAGGTGAAAGATTTGTGCGAGATTTTCCAAAGTACCCCGCAGAAGACACCGCCTGCCGGAGCGGGGGAATGTGCTCTGCCCAAGCTGCTCCAGTATGCGTACCTGCATCATCTCCAGCCTCTGGCCATGGGCGAATTCTGGTGGGGCATGTCGCCCAAGGACGAGATACGCCGCGAGGGGCATTTCTATCCGTCGTGCAAGGGGAAGTGTGAACCGATTTTGAAACACATGCTCGTGGGACTGGAGGTCGAACCGAATCCGCTGGAGGAGGATGTGCACCGACAAACTGCATTGGAGATTCTCTACGAAGACGAGTGGCTGGTGGTGGTACACAAACCGGCGGGCATGCTTTCCGTGCCGGGCAAGAACGACCTCGATTCCATCCTCCAGCGGCTGCACAACCTCTACCCCAAGGCTACCGGACCACTCATCGTGCACCGGCTGGACATGGCGACGTCCGGACTGCTGCTGGCGGCCAAGACGAAGGAGGTGCACAAGGAGCTTCAGGCACTTTTCGAGACGCGCCTCATCCGCAAGCGATACACGGCCATCCTGGAAGGGGAACTGGAAACGGATGAGGGCATCATCGACCTGCCTATCTGTCCGAATCCGATGGACCGTCCGCGCCAGATGGTGAGCCGGGAGTACGGGAAACGGGCGGTGACGTCCTACCGGGTACTGGAGCGCAAGGATGGGAAGACAAAGGTGACGTTTTATCCGCATACGGGACGCACGCATCAGCTCCGGGTACATGCCGCGCATCCCGAGGGACTGAATCATCCGATTGTGGGCGACGACCTCTACGGCCAGCCGTCCGACCGTCTGTACCTGCACGCCGCCGCATTGGAGTTCGTGCATCCGGTCACAGGAGAAAAAATCCGCATTGCAAAAGAGGCTGATTTCTAAGCGTTTACAAACCGGCGGATTCTGAGGTAAAAAACGCCTAAACGTTTCAGACAAAACGCTTCGACGTTTTCATTGAAACGCTTCGACGTTTGAATCCAAACGCCTAAACGTTTTTCCGTACCCTGAAATTACACACTTTTCTTTTCAAATGTTAAAAAACAATTTTACCAATAAACCCTGAGGTTGTTCGGTTGTCTCAGAGTCGTAAGTGCACTAAATACAAAATGTTCAACTAAAAAAAAATGACAACAATGAAAACAACTCGTTTATTCTCTACTTTGATTCTCGCTGCATGCCTGGGATGTGGCAGCATGATGGCGCAAAACGCTCCACAGAAAACATGTCAGGCAAAGGCAGGAAAAGAAAACTGTGCTAAAATGACACCGGAACAGCGGATGGACATGCAGGCTACCCGCATGGGAAAACAACTGATGCTGGACGACAGCAAGCTGGCTCAGTTCACTACCCTCTACAAAGAGTATCTGACTGCACTGAAGAATTGCCGTCCGGCTCCGGAAGGTGAAAAGGTGAAACCCTGCGAACGTACCGACGCGCAGATTCAGCAGGAAATTGAAAAGGGCTTCGAAATGCGTCAGAAGGTGCTCGACACCCAGAAGAAGTATTACAATTCCTTCAAGAAAATCCTGAATGCCCGCCAGCTGGAGAAAGTGTTCCGCATGAACCGTCCGGGACAGATGCACAAACGCATGGGACAGAAGCCCTGCCCGATGATGCACGGAAAGATGGGTCAGCCGGGACAGATGCCGGCTCCGGGATGTCCGAACCAATGCCCGGCAGCTCCTCAGGCTCCTCAAGGTAAATAAATCCCAAATTCTATACTTATCATTGAATACGCCGAAGCGTGGAACTCAGGATATCGTGAGATACCCTTGAGTGCCACGCTTCTTTTATTTCGTACCATCCGAAGGGGACGGTCTCAGTTTTTCAGACGTACCATGTGGCGGGCATAACACCACACCACGACGTAACCGACAAAGGGTACCACAAAGGCCCAGTGCATGTCGGCATAGTCGCCTACCAGTCCCATGAGCACGGGACCTACGGCACCGCCCACCGGCGACATCATCAGGAAGGAAGAGGCGCGCTTCGTGTGGCTGCCCAGTCCTTTCAGGGAGAGGGCGAAGATGGTGGGGAACATAATGGCTTCGAAGGCATAACCGCAGAGCAGGGCCACGAACGACACGGAGCCCAGGTCGAGAATCACCAGCAGCGTGGTGACGACCGTTCCCGTAGCACACCAGAAGAGCATCTTCTCGGCCCGTACACGGCGCATGATCCAGCTTCCCACGAAACGTCCCACCATGAACAGTCCCAGTCCGCCGAACGACAGAATCAGGGAGGCATCGCGGGCGTTCATCCATCCCACCTCGGTCACGTAGTTGATGAAGAAGCTGTTGATGGAAATCTCGGCCACCTCGTAGGCAAACAGGGCTATCAGACCGAAGACAAACAACTTATGGGACCAGAGGCCGACGTGGTTTCCTTCGCTGTCCACTTCCTCCTCGTGGGGTATCTCGGGCAAACGCACCCGCATAAAAGCCAGGGCGGCCAACAGTACAATCACACCCATCACGGCGTACGGGAGGGCCACATTGCCGCTGGCCCCTTTGTCCTCGTCGGCAAACAGGAGGATTCCTGTCAGAATCGGGGCAAAGATGCATCCCAGTCCGTTGAACGACTGAGCAAAATTCAAGCGGCTGGCGGCGGTCTCCTTCGCTCCTAACTCAGTGACATACGGATTGGCGGCCGTTTCCAGGAAGGTCAGTCCGCATCCGATGACGAACAGGGAAAAGAGAAAGAAATTGAACGACATCCAGTGCTGCCCGGGAATGAACAGCAGGGAGCCGATGCCATACAGCAGCAGTCCCAGCACCACGCCCCGGCGGTATCCGTAACGGTTGATGAACAGTCCGGCGGGGATGGCCATGATGAAATAACCCATGTACATCGTGGCCTGAATCATGGCCGAGTGGGTACGGGTGATGGTGAGCAGTTCCTGAAAATGCTTGTTCAGCACATCCAGAATGGCATGGGCAAATCCCCACAGGAAAAAGAGTGAGGTAATCAGTACAAAGGGGAACAGGTATTGGCGTTCCACCAGGGCAACTCCGTGTTTCTTCATCTGCTACCCTCCTTTATACGTACGACAGCAATTCCGGCAAATCGGTAATGATGAGGTCCGGAAGGGTTTCGTCTATTTCTTCATTTCCCCAGCCTTCGCCTTTCAGCCAGGCTACCTTGCAGCCCACTTTCTTTGCGGGCACCATGTCCTTCGAGAAGGAATCGCCTACCACCAGCACATTCTCGGCGGGCAGGCCCATGGCTTCCACGCCCAGGCGGTAGATGGCCGGGTCGGGTTTGCGCACGCCCACCACCGACGACTCGATGATGTCGGAAAAGAAATCGAACAGGCCGAAGTCTTTCAGGATGGTCTGGATGTTTCCGTAGAAATTGGACACCAACACCAGCTTATAGCGTTCGGAAAGGGTCTTCACCACGGGACGGGTACGCTCCAGCACGTCCAGCACGTAGCGGTAGCAGCTGTCGGCCACCTTTTCGGCATAGCGCTCGCGGCTGGCGGTCGCTTCGTCCAGCTTGCCCTGCTCCACCAGGTATTTCACCTGAATGTCGGTCTTGATGCGCAGCACATCGTGGAAGTTATGTTCCGGCTTCACCAGCGGCACCCGGGCCAGCGTGCGCTCGCCATGTACGTACGCCTCACGGAAACTGGCTTTGTCTACCGGCACCTGAAATTCTTCATACTTGCTCCACAGCACTTCCGCCCAATGGCGGCTGTTCGTATCAATCGTACCTCCGTAATCAAAGATTACGCCTTTCACATCTGTCAGTTTATTCATCTTTTGTCTTATTTTGGGTTCCGTTGCCGACTTTCATCAGCAACACTCCGATTACAATCCAAATCAATTCGCGCACACGGGTAATCAGTCCGGTATAGATGCCGAACGCACTCGGAATGGCCAGTCCGCCCACGGCCAGCGCGAATCCTCCCTCACGGGCACCCAACTGCATGGGCGAGAAGAAGAACAGGTTGGCAAACAGGGAGGTGAAGGCCATAATCAGGATGCACGACAGGAAACTCACGTGGTCGGTCAGAATGTTCAGGATGAAGAACACCTCGGCACAGCCCACGATGCGGGCCATGAACTCCAGTCCCAGCGACACGTAGAACGTACTCTTCCGCTGCTTGTGGAGTTCGGCAATCTGTGCGTCTACCTTCTCCAGCGATTCTTTTTTCTCCTCCAGAAAACGGTGGGCCCAGCGCTTCACGTAGGGCACATGGCCCAACAGCTTGAACGTGCGCACGGCCATTCCGTTGCGGTAGCCTTTCATGAAGAAATAGATGGCCAGCAGGCAGAAGAAGGCCACCACCGCCAGCACGATGCCCATTCCCCAGTTCATCGGCTCAAAAATGAGATACAGCACCACGCCCGACAGCCAGAAGCAGAAATGGGAGAAGATGTGCATCATCGCGTAGAGGATGACCGACGAAGTGGCCTTGCTGGCGCCCACGTAAGGGGTCAGCTCCATGATGCGGTAGGGCTCCCCGCCCATCAGTCCCACGGGAGTGGCATAGTTCAGGGCAAAGCCGGAAACGGTCAGCTTGTACACTTTCCAGAAAGGCACCTTGGCATGCTTCCCGTCGCGGATGATGACATACCACGACCAGGTGTTCAGGTAGTAGATGAACACCCACAGCAGGATGACGGCCGGAAACCAGATACCGGCTTTCCGCAGGTTCTGCCAGAGTTCCTGGTAGTCCATGTCGAACGTGCAGAGCATGACCACGATGGCAAAGATGCCGAAGAACCAGAATATGTTGCGAAATTTCTCTTTCATTAGTTAGCGTATTTATGGTAAAGGAATGCGCACAAGGCTTCGTGACGGTGACGCATGTACACGAACAAGGAAGTCATCACCACAATCTCGAAGATAAAATACAACCAGGGCTCTCCAATCAGCAGACTGATGTAGAGGGCTATCGCACGGGTGTTGAACGTCAGGATGTTGGTGTACTTCATCAGCGGAAGGCTCAGGGCACGGAACTCGTCACGCAGCGACTGAGGAATATTGTCGCCATAACGCTCCTGCACAAAGGCATAGAAACGCTGGAAATTCGGGGTCATCTGTTCCTGCTTGCGGGTATAGTTGCCGTAAAAATACAGGAAAGCTTTCCACCAGAAGTTGCCTTTCCAGGGCAGACTGTGGAAAATCTCACGCTGCTGCTTGAAGTTGTCCAGCTCACTGCCGGCCTTTCCCTTCAGGAAAAACAGGTGGATGTTGCGGTAATAATCGGCCAGCGTACATTGCTTGCTGTGGCACACCGTACCGGAGAACAAGGCAATCAGCCAGATATAAATGCTCCAGGTCTGTCCGGAAGCCTCTCCGATATGGAAAGGAAGCGGCTGGTTCATCAGGCGCAGGCAGATGGCCGCATAAATCGTGATAAACCAAAGGTCGCCGGCAAATCCGTCGAGCATACGTCCCCAGCGGGTTTTCTTGCCGGTCATACGCGCCAGCTGTCCGTCGCAACTGTCATAATGGTTGGCCCACATCAGCAGAAAAATACCAATCAGCGTATGGGTCATGTCGGGATAATAGAACATTACCCCTGCCGCCACCCCGAGGATGATGGACAGGATGGTCACCACATTGGGATGGACGCCGAAACGCTGGAAAAACAAGGCCCACACATAACCGATGGGGCGATTGAAATGGATGTCCAGAAACTCTTCTGTATCCATGGACTTGAAAGAAGCCTCTACTCCTTTTTTCTCCGTACTCATTCTTTTTCTAATTTGTGCATGATGCGGTTATAAATACATTTGGCTATTTCCGGTCCGGCTTCCACGCGGCAGCGGGCAAAGCTGGGCCAGTCGTTGAAATCGATGATACGGATTTCGCCCGTGGACGACACCACGCAGTCGCCTCCGTAAATAGGAACGTTCAGCACCTCGGCCGCCTTGTTGGCGTAGGCCTGCAGCTGCTTCACGTCGAAGGGGAATCCACGGGTCTCGCCATTGATGGCTTCCAGTCCGAACTTGCTGTGCGATTGTTCCGTGGGATAGAAACTGTAGAAGAAATCGGTTCCCTGCACCCCGTAGAACTTCACCAAATCACCTACCAGGTGCTCGTTGACCACGGCTACCGGGATGTTCCGTTTCCGGAAATCGGCCATCACCACTTCCGCCTCTTCCCGGCACTCCACATACACCACGTCTTCTTTCACCATGGCATGCGAATTACCCCGCTTGATCCAGCAAGGGAAAATGGAAGGGGTAAACTTCCCGTCGGTGGGAATAATGAAACTCTTCGGATGGGCTACCCCGTTTGCCATCAGCAGTTCCGTCATCTGCTGACGGACACAATTATCGATGCCGTACGCTGAATTCACCACCAGCGCTCCCCCGGCTTCCAGTTCTTTCAAGCGTTCAATAGTGGCTCTGTCGCGCGCCATGTCAAAGATAAACGCTGCCTCTATCTTTTGGGCCACAAACTCCTTTTCCGGATACACAGTGACCTCACACCCCATTTTCTCCAATGCTTCTGCCGCCAACCGGAGGATGGCTGCGTCATTGTCTACGTGATTCGGGGAATACTCATTACCGCGGCTCACACCGACTACCCGAATCTTCTCTCCTCTCTTATACATTCTATTATTATTCTAGATTTTACGCAAAAAATCAGGTTTTATTCTTTTATTTCGTTTGGTATATTTAATCTTGTCCGTTCAAAAAAGCCTCTGCTTTCACGATGTCGTCCGCATGGTCCACATCCAGAATCTTTGAAAAAGGATAAGCCTTGAGCTGCAAACCGTCGGCCACCAGCTGACGCTGGAAGTTGCGCATGCGCGACATGCCCTGCGCCATGCATTTCTCCAACGTCACAATTGATTGGGGTGACAAGCAATAAATTCCGCCGGAAATGTAGCGTGTGTCGGGTTGCAGGCTGTCATAGAACCCGGTGATACGATTTGACGCATCCGTCCCGATGTACAAAGGTTTCTCGTCGTCGATATAATCCGTCACGGCCATCATGCCGTCGCCATCGTAAGCCTTAAAGGCCTCAATGAAACGGGCAAACTCTTCTTCCCGGAAAATGGTGTCGACAGTGGTCAGACAGAAACGGTCGTCTTTCAAATAACGGCTCAACTCATAAAAACTGTGCATGGAGCTGGGGGTCGTTTTAACCACTACCCGCAAAGGTACTTCGGAGTTTTTTTCCAGTTCACGCAAATGCGCTTTCGTCAATGGCACCTCGTTGTTGATGATGACAACCACTTCTTCCGCCCCGTTCTGTGCGAAGATATGTATCAGGCGGTCAATCATGGCCACTCCGTTCAGTTGCACCAAAGGCTTGGGCAACTGAACTCCTTCTTGTGACAACCGGGACCCCTCCCCGGCTGATATGATTGCAAACTTCATGTTATTCTTCTTCTATGCTATCTAATTTCAGTTTATCGCTATCGTCACGTTTTTCATAATACTGCTTGCGCAACGGGCGTGCGCTGATTTCCTTTTCCCATGCACGGTTGCGGAACACGTCCATGGCCACATACACGGCCTGACGGAACGAATCTTCCGAAGCCACGCCTTTTCCGGCAATGTCGTAGGCCGTGCCGTGAGCCGGCGAGGTGCGTACGATAGGCAGTCCGGCGGTGAAGTTCACACCCTCGTCCATGGCCAGTGCCTTGAACGGAGCCAGTCCCTGGTCGTGATACATGGCCAGGATACCGTCGAAGTGGGTATAGTTACCGGAACCCATGAAACCGTCGGCCGGATAAGGTCCGAAGCACTGCACGCCCTTGGCAATCATTTCCTTCATGGCCGGAATGATAATCTCCTCTTCTTCCGTCCCCAGCAGGCCGTGGTCGCCGGCATGCGGATTCAAGGAAAATACGGCGATACGCGGGTTGTCGATACCGAAATCCTTCTTCAGCGACTGGTGGAAGATTTCCATCTTTTCCATAATCAGTTCCTTGGTCAGCATGCCGGGGATGTCGCGCACCGGCACATGTCCCGTGACCAACGCCACGCGGAAGTCACCTTTCAGCAGAATCATGAGAGCCTTCTGTCCGTCGCCCACCCGTTCCTCGATGTATTCCGTGTGTCCGGGAAAATGGAACGTATCCGACTGGATGGTATGCTTGTTGATGGGAGCCGTGACCAGCACATCGAACAAACCGGCCCGATAATCGGCCAGTGCTTTTTCCAGCGCCGTCAGTGCCGCCTTTCCCGCTTCGGGAGTCGGTTTGGAAAGTTCCACCTTCAGTTCTTCCTCAATGCAGTTCACCACATTCACCCTTCCGTCCTGCGCATCTTCTGCCGTATTCACGATACTGAAGTTGGTCGGTATCTCCATGGCCTTGCGATGATAAGCCGCCACCTTAGGCGAACCATAGATGACCGGTGTACACAGTTCCAGCATGGTCGGGTCGGAGAAGGTTTTCAAGATCACTTCATAACCTACTCCATTTATATCTCCGTGAGTGATTCCCACTCTAATTTTACGATTTTCCATATTTATTGCTTATTCTGTTCAGCTTCTTTTTTCACTTGCTCTTCCGAAATGGTATTGTCTACCGGAATTTCCGACACTTCTTTTTCCGACGGAAGCTGCAAGGTGTAAAGCGCCGCATTCAACTTACGAATCTGGTCGCGTTTCAGCTTGCCCGGGTTATAGACAAATCCTTCCACCACGATGACGCGGGCATGCTCACGGTCTACCCGTACATGTGATACAAACGGGCCTCCCATGGCATCATTCTTCATGTCCCACAAGCCGCGGGCTTCAAACGCATAATCTCCTTTCACGGCAATGTTGCGGGTAGTAAGGAAGATGGAGTCGGATGTTTCCATGTACATGCCTTCCCGTTCACCCGGCAGGTTGACCTTCATCACCGAGTCGCGCTTGTGGATAAAATATTCCTTGGTAAAAGTATCCTTATCGCGGAACGGATAGGAATACATCACAAAGTTCAGGTCGTTCAGGTTGCTGGAAGCCCAAAGAAAATCTTTTCCTACCTTATACGACTCCAGTTCCACCGGCATCCAGATGTCACAGTCAAACAGGCTCTTCACCTTCGTAGAAATCAGTTCGCTGTGCTTCTTTTCCAGCAATTTAATCTGACGGTTCATCTCGGCACGGGTGAAGAAATCGATAATCACCTGTCCGTTCTTCGACACATAATCGGCAAACTCCTGCTGGTTGGGTGCCTGGATGGTCATAATCATCTGCGGAGAAGAATAGGCATCACGGGTATATTTGAACTTGGGCTGGGTATAGATGTCCTGAATGTCCACGATAATAATGTTACGGAACAGACGGATCGACCGGTTGAACGCATCCGGTCGCACACGCGAAATACGGAACGAACGTTCCGGCTGCGGCAATCCCGGTACATCGGTGTCCAACACATGGAAAAGGGCACTGTCCGGACTCATCCAACATTTGTCGTCGGCCACTACCATCACTTCGTAGGGGCGTCCGCTGGACCCCGGAGTGATGATGCTCTTTCCGCTGTTACGGCAGGAAGAGAATGACAGCACTGCCAAGGCTATCCCAAGATAAAATGTTACTCGTTTCATAATATTCTGGTATTAAATGGTTTCACTTTCTTTTTCTTTCTTCTCGGCCTGTTGCTGGGCGGTGGAAAGCATGCCGCAAGCGGCAAAAATATCTTCTCCGCGGGAGGCACGGATGGTGGCAAACAAGCCATGCTGAGTCAGATAATCACGGAAGGCAATCATCGACTCCATATCGGCCCCTTCCAAATCCACATTCGGGATGGCATGGAAACGAATCAGGTTCATCCGGCAATCCAGTCCCCGCAACAGCTTGACCAGTTCCTTGGCGTAAATCAAGCTGTCGTTCACGCCCTTGAACACGATGTATTCAAAAGACAGGCGGCGTTGCTTGCTGAAATCATATTTGCGGAGGATGTCCACGATTTCCGTGATGGAGAACGCCTTCTCGGCCGGCATCAGTTCCCGGCGCTGAGCGGGAAACGGCGAATGCAGGCTGATGGCCAGGTGGCAGTCGCTCTCTTCCAGGAAGCGCTCCAACCCTTTCCGCAGACCTACGGACGACACCGTGATACGCTTCGGGCTCCATTTGTAGCCATAATCGGCCGTCAGGATTTCCAAGGCACGCAACACTTCATCGAGGTTGTCGAACGGCTCTCCCATTCCCATGAACACCACATTGGTCAGGGTGTCCCGCTCGGGCACTGAATAAATCTGGTTCAGAATCTGGGCAGCCGTCAGGCTGGTGGTGTACCCTTGCTTTCCGGTCATACAGAACTTACAGTTCATCTTGCATCCCACTTGCGAAGACACGCAGAGCGTGGCCCGGTCTTCGTCGGGAATATATACGGATTCGATGTAATCACCTTCGGGCGTGCAAAACAAGTACTTCACTGTTCCGTCTACCGAACGCATCGCATGCACCGGTGCACTGGCCCCCACTTCGTAGTTCTCCATCAACCGCTCCCGGTTCTTCAATGAAAGGTTGGTCATCTCTTCAATCGAACCCACCTTCTTGTCGTACAACCACGAAGCAATCTGTCCGGCCGTAAACTTGGGCATCCCCAAATCCTGCACAATCGCTTTCAATTCGCTCAGTGTTTTCCCCAATAAAGGAGTTTTTGTCATCATAATTCTCTTATATTCTACACATTTAGCGTACAAAGTTAGGGAAAAAATAAGATATATTCCCTATCTTTGTCCGTATAAATGTATTAAATATGAATAATCTAGTGACTTGTTTCCTTCCTTACGAAGGTGATAACCAACAGAATAAGACCATCGAGGGACTGAGCGCCAGTTCCCGGACAGACCAGATATTCCTACTAACCGACCACCCGGAAAACGCAGGTGCCCCTACCGGCAAATGCCGCATCCTCCCGTTTTTCTCTTTCCAGCAGACCGACGGCATCCGACAGATGCTCGCTCTGACGCATACGCCCTACCTGCTCATCTACACCAAGACGCAGGCGCTGGACATGGGATACATGGCGCTGGAACGCATGTGCGACTACCTGGGTGCCCCGGAGACCGGCATGGTCTATGCCGACCACTACCAGGTGGCCGACGGGGTGCGACAGCCTCATCCGGTCATCGACTACCAGCCGGGAAGCGTGCGCGATGATTTCGACTTCGGCTCGGTGCTGCTTTTCAAGACGGCGGCCTTGCAGGAAGCCTTTGAATGTATCACCCACCAGCCGGAATACCGCTACTCGGCCCTCTATGCCGTGCGACTGGCCCTCTCCCAACAGCACGAACTGACTCATATCCGCGAGTATCTTTATACCGAAATTGAAGAAGACACCCGCAAGTCGGGCGAGAAGCAGTTCGACTACGTGGACCCGCGCAACCGGAGTGTACAACTGGAACGGGAAACGGCCTTTACCTATTATTTAAAGCATATCGGGGCTTTCCTGCCTCCGGTACAACGGGACATCGACCTTACGGAAGGAGAATTTGCCTACGAGGCGTCGGTCATCATCCCCGTACGCAACCGCATCCGCACCATTGCCGATGCCATTGATTCCGTCTTGACCCAAGAGACCGATTTTCCTTTCAACGTGATTGTCATCGACAACCATTCGACCGACGGCACCACGGAGTGCATCGACCGCTATGCCGGCAACGAGAAGGTAATCCACCTCATTCCGGAACGGGACGACCTGGGTATCGGCGGATGCTGGAACCTGGGCGTACATCATCCGCTCTGCGGACGCTTTGCCGTGCAACTGGACAGTGACGATTTGTACAGCAGTCCGTCTACCCTCCAGACGATTGTCGACAAATTCCGTCGGGAACGCTGCGCCATGGTCATCGGTTCGTACCGCATGACCAATTTCCAGCTGGAGACTTTGCCGCCGGGCGTCATCGACCACAAGGAATGGACCGACACCAACGGTCATAACAATGCCCTCCGCATCAACGGACTGGGCGCACCCCGCGCTTTCTTCACCCCGCTGCTACGGAAGATACGTGTGCCGAACACCAGCTACGGCGAAGACTATGCCCTGGGACTGGCCTTCTCCCGCGAATACCGCATCAGCCGTATCTATGATGTGCTTTATCTGTGCCGCCGCTGGGAAGGCAACTCCGACGCGGCCTTGAGCATCGAAAAACAGAATCAGAACAACAGCTATAAGGACAGCCTGCGTACGCTAGAAATACGCAAACGGCAAGCCATGCTCCGCCGTCCGCTTTCCTGGGAAGAAGCCTCTCCGGAGATTTCGGCAGAGGCCTTCATCCACCACCAGCTGGACACCTGGCCGCTGGCTCGCAAGAACCATGAGGCCTTGGCCGACGTGCAAACCCGCACGCTTCCGCTGGACGGCAACCCCATCACCGTGCAGTTCAACCCGGCCCGTGCCGTTTCCACCTGTGCCAAAGTGGACAAGGCTTCCATTGCGGCCCGCCCCTGTTTCCTCTGCCTGAGCCACAAGCCGGAAGAGCAACAGAGTCTCCGCATCCTGCTGGACGAAGCTTTCAGTCTGCGGCTGAACCCCTATCCTATCCTGCCGGGACACCTCACGATTTCCACGGAACGGCATCAGTGGCAGACTTTGGCCGACAAGACCGCCCGCCGGTTGCCTGAGCGGCTGGTCGACTGGCTGGAAAAACATTTTGCCGAGGGCTACACCGTATTCTATAACGGAGCCAAATGCGGCGCCTCCGCTCCCGACCATTTCCATTTCCAGGCCGTACGTCAGAAAGATGTGCCCCTCATCCAGCAATGGGACAAACTGATGGACACCGCCGTAGAAAAAGGTTTCGAGCCGCTCGCCGACGGGAAATCCTGCATTGCCTACGACATTGAAGGATACATCTGTCCACTGCGTGCCTTCATTACCCAGGGAGGAATGGGTACCGGCATCCGGCTGATTGACAGCTACCTGCGCAGCCTGCCCTTGCCCGAAGGAGAGATGGAGCCCCGCTACAACCTGTTTGCCTGGAACGACCCCCGCTACGGGTTTGTCACGGTCTACATTCCGCGTACCGTCCACCGTCCGCAATGCTACACCGCCGAAGGGGATGCCCAACTGCTCGTCAGTCCCGGTGCCCTCGACATGGCCGGCATCCTCGTAACGGCCCGCGAAGAAGATTTCCAAAAACTGAATGCCGACATCCTACGACAAATCTATCACGAAGTAACACATTAAGCATCATGAAAGAACCCGAAATAAACGTGGGCATCGTCAATGCCCTTGAAATACATTTCACCCTCAATGCCAAGTTCCTGGCCAAAGGAGAAACCGTCTCCGGCAAGCAGCATGTATCCTTCGACGAAGGAGGCATCTTCTGGAACGGCAACGTGTACCGCGAACTGACTTTTACCCCACTGGAAGACGACGCTTCCTTCTCGCTCGAAGACGTGACCATCGGCATCAACTTCCATTGGGAGCGACAGGAGACACAGACCTTCCTGGGCACCCTGCGACTGGTAGTAGACGAGGGAAAAATTACGGCCATCAACCAACTTCCAGCCGAAGACTACCTAACCAGCGTCATTTCGTCGGAGATGAGTGCCACCTCTTCCCTGGAGTTCCTGAAAGCCCATGCCGTGATTTCTCGGAGCTGGCTGCTGGCCCAGATTGAGAAGCGGAAAGCCCTCAGCAAACAAGACGGAGGTTTCTTCCCCTTCTTCAAGACCGATACGGAATATATCCGCTGGTACGACCGCGAAGACCATACCATCTTCGATGTCTGCGCCGACGACCATTGTCAGCGCTACCAAGGCATCACCCGCGCATCGAACCAGAGCGTGGTGGAAGCGGTCAAGGAAACCCGCGGACAGGTGCTCATGTACAAGCACGCCATCTGCGACGCCCGTTTCTCCAAGTGCTGCGGCGGGGTGACCGAAGAGTTCAACTACTGCTGGGAGGACAAGAAATATCCCTACCTCAGTGCCGTGCGCGACCTGGACACCGAATCCCCGCTGCCCGACCTGACAAAGGAGGAGGAAGCCGAACGCTGGATTCGCCAACGACCAGAATCGTTCTGCCACACCACCGACCCGAAAATTCTCTCCCAGATTCTCAACCACTACGACCAGGAGACACAGGATTTCTACCGCTGGAAGGTGATGTATACGCAGGAGGAACTGGCCGGACTGATTGCCACCCACACTAAAAGTGACTACGGCGAGATTCTCGACCTCATTCCCGTGGAACGTGGAAAGTCGGGCCGCATCAGCCGCCTGAAGATTGTAGGTACTTTGAAGACGATGATTATCGGAAAGGAACTGGAGATACGACGGACCCTCTCACCCACCCACCTGTTCAGCTCGGCCTTCGTGGTCGACAAGGGACCGGAAGTGAACGGCGTACCGGAATGGTTCGAACTGACCGGCGCCGGATGGGGACACGGCGTGGGACTCTGCCAGATTGGCGCCGCCGTGATGGGCGAAAAAGGCTATGCCTACGACCAGATTCTGCTGCACTACTACCAGGGAGCTGAAATCCGCAAGTTATACTAAATCCTGACGGCCATGCACACACGTTCTCCTTGGTATTGGGTGCCTTCGCTCTACTTTGCCGAAGGCCTTCCCTACGTAGCGGTCATGATTCTCTCGCTGGTGATGTACAAGCGGATGGGCATCTCGAACACGGAGGTAGCCCTCTACACCAGCTGGCTGAACCTGCCCTGGGTCATCAAGCCCCTGTGGAGCCCGTTTGTCGACCTGCTCCGCACCAAACGGTGGTGGATTGTCGTCACCCAGCTGCTGCTGGGAGCAGGACTGGCCGGCATTGCCTTCACCATCCCTACAAGTCATTTCTTCCAGACCACCCTGGCCGTGTTCTGGCTGGTGGCCTTCAGCTCCGCCACCCACGACATCGCCGCCGACGGGTTCTATATGCTGGGACTTACGCCGCACCAGCAAGCCTTCTTCGTGGGCATCCGCAGCACCTTCTACCGCTTTGCTACCATTGCCGGACAAGGGCTGCTCATCATGCTGGCCGGACGGCTGGAAGAAGTGACCGGCCGCACTTCCTACGCCTGGAGCATCACCTTCTTCACGCTGGCAGGTTGTCTGCTGGCCTTGTGGCTCTACCATTCTTTCGTCTTGCCACGGCCCGACCAGGACCGTCCTTCGGCCACGCACCCGAAAAGTGCCAAAGGTATCCTGACCGACTTCCTGCTCACCTTCCGCTCCTTCTTCCAGAAAGAACAGGCCCTCACCGCCATCCTGTTCATGCTGCTCTACCGCCTGCCGGAAGCCCAGCTGGCCAAGATGGGCATCCCGTTCCTGCTCGACCCCGTGGAACAAGGAGGTCTCGGCATGACTACCGCCCAAATCGGATTTGCACAAGGCACGCTCGGCATCGTCGGACTGACCCTGGGAGGCATCTTGGGAGGTATCGCTGTGGCACGCCACGGACTCCGTCGCTGGCTCTGGCCCATGGTGTGGGCCATCTCCCTGCCCGACCTGGTCTATGTGTACCTGAGCTACTCCCAGCCCGACAGCCTCGTTCTCATCAACAGCTGCATCTTCGTGGAACAGTTCGGTTACGGATTTGGCTTCACGGCCTATATGCTCTACCTGATTTATTTTGCCAACGGCACGCACAAGACCTCGCACTATGCCATCTGCACGGCCTTCATGGCCTTGGGCATGATGCTGCCAGGCATGATTGCCGGATGGATGCAGGAAACCCTGGGCTACCAGCTGTTCTTCATCTGGATTATGGTCTGCACCCTGGCCACCTTCGGTGTGACCGCTTTGCTGAAAATTGATCCTGAATTTGGGAAAAAATAAAAGAAGCGCCCCGTCCGGTCTTTATTTTCCCGCGAGGAAATGCCGGACAAAGCGCATGAAATGCAATACGGTATCGGCCTCCTGTCCCTGGGCCGATACAAAACAAAAATGCCGCTTGAACTGCAAGCCTTCAATGTCAATCACCTGAAAGTCGCCTTCCTTCAGTTCCCGCCCCAAGGCGCAAACCGACACAATGCCCATGCAATCGCTGCACCGCAGGAACGACTTGATGCCTTCCGTGCTGCCCAGGTGCATCCGCACGTTCAATGACGAAAGCTTCAACCCCTGCTCGGCCAACACCATTTCGATGGCATCCAGCGTGCCCGAGCCCCGCTCACGGAGCACCAGCGGCACGCGGGTAAACTCGTCCAATGTCAATTCCTCCTTTTCGGCCCAGCGTCCGCGTGGACACACCACCGGCACCAGCTCGTCGCACAAGAAAGGTTCATAGCGCAGGTTGGGCAAGCGGAACACACCTTCCACCATCCCCACGTCGATGGTATGCTCCTGTAACGCCTTCTCCACATTGCGCGAGTTGGTATCCATGAGCGACACACTCATCTGGGGATAACGTTCCGTATAAGCAGCCAATACAGGTGGAAGTACATATTGCGAGATGGTCGTACTCGCTCCCAGTCGCAGTTCCCCCGCATATTCGTTGTTCAGCTGGTGCATGTCGTACTCCAGCTTGCGGTAATCGGCCAGGATGCGTTCGCAATGCTCCATGAGCAGCTTCCCCGCCTCCGTGAGCGAGATGGAATTCCCCTTACGGTCGAACAGGCGCACCCCGTAGAGACTTTCCAGCTCGCGCACATGCTTGGTCACGGCCGGCTGACTCACGAACAATTCCTGCGAAGCCTTGGTAAAGCTGAGGTTGCGGGCCACACTGTAGAATGCTTTCAAACGGAAATCAGACATAGGCTACTCCACGGATTAAAGTTCCTCTGCCCGGATGCCCAGCGACTGAAGCACGGCAAACCCGAGCATCTCAAAACGGTAACTGCACTCGTGTACCGGAGGGTTCATGCCGAACACCGTCACACTCTCCTTGTCTTTCATTTTCTCTGCCAGTTCTGCTACAACTGAACCGTATTCTCCCTCATCGGGCACCAGCATCACCCGGCGCACGTCTTTCGACTCCGTGAGCAACTGCAACGATTCACCGAACAAGTCTTCCCGCCGGGCCATTCCCGAAGTCTGGAACGCATACAGGGAAAACTCGCCCAACCGGCTTTGGAAAGCCATGCCGTGAATCTCCTTTTCCAGGTCGGAAGGCGCACAGAAACGCATCCGGCCATGTGCCGCATCGTACACAAAAATCACCTGTATCTCGTGCTGCCCCGGTTCCAGGCCGGCATCTAGCGCCAGACATTCCAGCAGCACTGCCAAGTCGGCTTTAGGCAGTTCCCGGCCCACCAAGGGCGCAAAATGAGCCGCCATGTCCCCGCCCACGCGGTCCAAGAAGGCAGCATCTATCAAAATCACATCAGAAGCAAAGGGTATTTTCTTTTCCATAAATTAGTTAATGTGTTTCCGTTTATAGTTGTTTCCAGTCGCCAATGGTACCCGTTTCGGAAGAGAACACGGCCCCTATCCTGTACAGCTTGCGGCTGTCCGACTCATACTCGCGGGCATAGCCTTTTTCCTCTATCTGGCGCAAGGCCTCATCGGCCGTCCCGTCCAGCTTGAACTCGAAGATATAGACATACTGCGGCGTCTCCACCACACAATCCACGCGGCCCTGACTCTGCACCTTCTCCGTGTAGACCGTATAGACGCTTATCAACCGCATAATCAGGTAGAACGTATAATGGAAATAACGCTCCCGTTCCCGTTCGTTCTCCTTGCGGCGCATCGTATAAGGAATACTTGCCAGGAAAGAAGTCAGCCCCGTACGGAAATTGTCCAATTCCCCTTTCCGCAGAAATATGGTCGCCTCCCGCACCCAAGGATAAATCTTATCCCCGTTATCGAAGTATTTGGAAGCCACCATCGACAGAAAACCTTCCTTCACCTCCTTGTTGGGATAATCCAACAGGAACAAGTCAAAATCCCGGTCAAAGTTCTTGATGGTGAGATATCCGCTCTGGTAAATCATCGGAAGCGGCTGTTCCACGTCTGCCTTGTAGTCGATAAACTCCTTCGGCGCATAATAACGGCCCGTAATTTCGTCCATGTTTTCATTCGTGTGCGAAAGCAGGCGAATCAGGTAAGTAGGCGTCCCACTCTTGAACCAGTAGTCGGAAATACGCTGGGTAGAAAAGGCATTCAACAAACTGAACGGATTATAAATATCGGTCATCCGGTCACTGAAATGATAGCCATCATACTGGGCCTTCAGTCGGTTACGCATTTCCTCATACGTACATCCGTACACCTGTGCCATGCGCTCCATTGGCTCCCGGAAAGTATTCTCCAGTTCCTCCTGAGTGATACCGCAAAGCGTCTCATACTTGCCGTGCATGCTGATGTCGAAAGGCTGGTTGAAACCGCTGAACACGCTCACTTGGGAGAATTTTGTCACGCCCGTCAAGAACACGAACTGAAGATGCTCATCGGCCCCCTTGAACACCGAATAAAACGCTTTCAGGATGTTGCGGTGCTCTTCCTCCAGATTCTTATCCACATCCAATACGTCCAATATCGGCTTGTCATATTCATCCACCAGCACTACCGCACGACGCCCCGTTTGTTCGTGGGCCGCACGGAGCACCTTGATAAACCGTCCTCCCACATCCAGCCTGTCACTTTCAGAGGGCAGTCCGTAGCAAGCCTCCCATTCGGATACATAACTATCCAAGCGTTCTTCCAGCACTCCCTTCTGCATGAAGTTGGAACCATTGAAATCCAAATGAAATACCGGATACACCTTCCAGTCCTTTTCCAAACTGTCAATCTTCAAGCCCTTGAACAGTTCCTTCCGCCCAAAAAAATAGTTCTTCAGCGTGGAAACCAGCAGGCTCTTTCCGAAACGCCGCGGACGGCTCAGAAAGTAGATTTTTCCCTCATTAGCGAGAGAGTAAATCAAATCTGTCTTATCTACGTACACATAACCATCTTCAATCAGCTGGTCAAAACTCTGTATTCCGATTGGGTATTTCATAAATGCACAATTAATATTGAATCACAGGAAGCGACAAGTACTTATTATTCAATTCAAGCCTTTAGACAAAGGTACGAAAAATATCCGAGAGCCCGCACTTTTCTCCCGTTATTTCAATGATACCAATTTCGTCCCCCCATCGGCCCATCCGGGACCACAGCACAATCCACTCGTTCACAAAACCTTACGCCTCAGTCCAAACGCAAGTGCGTTTTTCCGACTGACAAAAAGCGGGTCGTAACTGACAGATTTTCAGTATAAAAGCCACACAAAATGACAATTCGTCAGGCTTTTCCAACAAATGGCTTCTGGCAAAGAGTTTGCATAAAAGTAAGCGTCAGTGCGCCGCCTGTCACAAGGCGGGAGGCTCCCGACAAAGAAAAAGAAAAACAACAAGAACGAGAAAGGAGACCATTTATGAACTTTAACAACTTTACAATCAAATCGCAAGAGGCAGTGCAGGAGGCGGTGAATCTGGTACAGAACCGTGGACAGCAGGCCATCGAGCCGGAACATTTGATGGCAGGATTGCTGAAGGTGGGCGAAAATGTAACCAACTTCATTTTCCAGAAACTCGGCATAAACGGCCAGCAGATAGAAACCGTACTCGACCGGCAGATTGCTTCCTTGCCGAAGGTATCGGGAGGAGAACCCTACCTGAGCCGTGACGCCAACGAAGTGTTGCAGAAAGCCGTGGAGGTATCCAAGGAACTGGGTGACGAATATGTATCACTCGAAGCCATACTGCTGGCACTGCTGAACGTGAAGAGCACGGTATCTACCATGCTGAAGGATGCAGGGCTGACCGACAAGGAACTGCGAGCTGCCATCCAGGAATTGCGTCAGGGACAGAATGTGACCTCGCAATCTAGTGAAGATACGTATCAATCACTGAATAAATATGCCATTAACCTGATAGAAGCTGCACGAAGCGGAAAGCTCGACCCGGTCATCGGCCGTGACGAGGAAATCCGACGGGTGTTGCAGATTCTGAGCCGGCGTACGAAGAACAACCCGATTCTGATTGGTGAACCGGGTACCGGTAAGACGGCCATCGTAGAGGGACTGGCACAGCGAATCCTTCGGGGCGATGTGCCGGAGAACCTGAAGAACAAACAGCTGTTCTCACTGGATATGGGTGCGCTGGTAGCAGGTGCCAAATACAAAGGTGAATTTGAGGAACGTCTGAAATCGGTCATCAACGAGGTGAAGAAGTCTGACGGAAACATCATCCTCTTCATCGATGAAATCCACACCTTGGTGGGTGCCGGAAAAGGCGAAGGTGCCATGGATGCGGCCAACATCCTGAAACCGGCCTTGGCCCGTGGGGAACTGCGGAGCATCGGTGCCACTACCCTCGACGAATACCAGAAGTATTTCGAAAAGGATAAGGCGTTGGAACGTCGTTTCCAGACCGTCATGGTAGACGAACCGGATACGGCCAGCTCTATCTCCATCTTGCGTGGACTGAAGGAGCGTTACGAAAACCACCATCAGGTGCGTATCAAGGATGAGGCCATCATCGCGGCCGTGGAACTAAGCAGCCGGTACATCACCGACCGTTTCTTGCCGGATAAGGCCATCGACCTGATGGATGAGGCAGCCGCCAAGCTGCGTATGGAACGTGACTCTCTGCCGGAAGAACTGGATGAGATTGAACGCCGATTGAAACAGCTCGAAATTGAACGCGAGGCCATCAAGCGGGAAAAGGACGAGGCAAAACTGGCTCAGTTGAACAAGGAGATTGCGGAATTGAAGGAACAGGAGACTTCTTACAAAGCCAAATGGCAGAGTGAGAAGGAGCTGGTGAACAAGATTCAGCAGAACAAGAAGGAAATCGAACAACTCAAGTTCGAAGCTGATAAGGCAGAACGTGAAGGCGACTACGGAAAGGTGGCCGAAATCCGTTACGGAAAGCTGCAGGCACTGGAGAACGAAATCAAGTCCATCCAGGAAGACCTGAAGAAGAAACAGGGCGACAACGCCTTGATCAAGGAAGAGGTAACGGCTGAAGACATCGCCGACGTGGTATCCCGCTGGACGGGCATACCGGTAAGCCGTATGTTGCAGAGCGAGCGTGAAAAGCTGCTCCACCTGGAAGACGAACTGCACAAGCGGGTCATCGGACAGGATGAAGCCATCCAGGCTGTGGCCGATGCTGTACGTCGTAGCCGTGCCGGACTGCAAGACCCGAGACGTCCGATTGGTTCGTTCATCTTCTTGGGTACGACCGGTGTCGGTAAGACCGAACTGGCCAAGGCTTTGGCAGAATACCTGTTCAACGATGAATCGCTGATGACGCGTATCGATATGAGTGAGTATCAGGAAAAGCATACCGTGTCACGTTTGATCGGTGCGCCTCCGGGATACGTAGGTTACGATGAAGGAGGTCAATTGACCGAGGCCGTACGTCGGAAACCGTATTCAGTGGTCTTGTTCGATGAAATCGAAAAGGCGCATCCGGATGTGTTCAACATCTTGTTGCAGGTACTGGACGACGGACGTCTGACCGACAACAAGGGACGTACGGTGAACTTCAAGAACACCATCATCATCATGACTTCCAACTTGGGCAGCTCGTACATCCAGAGTCAGTTCGAGAAGATCAATGACCAGAACCACGACCAGGTGGTAGACGAGACCAAGAAAGAGGTGATGAACATGCTGAAGAAGACCATCCGTCCGGAGTTCCTGAACCGTATCGATGAAATCATCATGTTCCAGCCGCTGAACAAGCCGCAAATCGAACAGATTGTCCGTTTGCAAATCAAAGGCATCCAGAAGATGCTGGAGGACAACGGTGTAACCTTGCAGATGAGCGACGAAGCCATCGACTTCTTGGCTACTGCCGGCTACGATCCGGAATTCGGTGCACGTCCGGTTAAACGTGCCATCCAGCGCTACTTGCTGAACGATTTGTCAAAGAAACTTCTGTCACAGGAAGTGAACCGCGAGAAACCGATTATCGTAGAGCGCGAGGGTGATGGATTGAAGTTCCGTAACTAAGTCTACGGGATTTTTCCCTTATCTTCTATTATATAAAATGAACCCTCCACAGGAAGTCCTGAAAAGGATACCTGCGGAGGTTTTTTTGTTTGTATTTCTCTTGTTGTCACGGAAGGTATTCCGGAACTCAGGGAATCGTCATGCGTTTCAGTTCGTCGAGCGTACCGTTGAACACGTTCAAATCCACTTCTTCCCGGATGCCCGGCAAGCGGCCCACGTCGGTATGCTGCCAGAAGCGCCACTGTCCTTTGTATTCCACCGAATCAGCGTAGTAATGGGCAATCCAATAAGGATAGGAGTTGAAAACAGAGTCGTTCAAGTAGCGGGTCTTGAACTTGTAGGATGTATAGAGAATCGGTTTCACCCGATAATAATGTTCGATTTTATCCAGCCAGATTTTCAAGTCGTGGCGGAGTTTCTTTTCGTTCTCCCCCCTCACCTCGATGTCAAGTACCGGAGGCAGGTCGCCCGATTCCAGTTTCACCGAACGGATAAAGAAATCGGCTTGGCGGGAAGCATCTGTCTTGGGATTGTAGAAATGATAGGCACCGCGGATGAACCCATGCTTGCGGGCCTCGTCAAAGTTATGAATGAATGCCGTATCACTGAAGTCCCCTCCCTCGGAGGCTTTCATAAATACAAAGCGTACAGGAAATGGAGATGTCTGCGTTTTCTGCAACTCACCCCAGTCTATGTTTCCCTGGTGGTGCGACACGTCGAAACCATGCACCTCAAAGCCGTATGGCAAACATACCCCATAAGCTTTCATCCCGTAGCAAGGTTTCCAGCGGTAAGCATAAGGACGGATAAAGAAATAATAAAAACAGATGACAAAACAAGCCCCTACTCCTCCCAGCAAGAGATAATAGCACCAGGAAGGCATTTGCCATTGGCGGATTTTTTTCTTTCCCTTGGGAGTTTTTCTTCCCGACGGCTTTCCGGAAGCAGTTTTTCGTCTGCCCGTTGTCTGCCTTACCGCAGGACGCTTGCGGGAAGCTTTATTCTCGGATTCGTTCACCGCAAGGATGGGTGATTTTTTTGCCATTATCAAGGTGTTTTTTTAGAAAATTCAACAGATGTACCGGAACCCGGTAGAGGTTAATTCAACAAATAGCGAAGAATCCGGCCCTCTCAACGGTCGGCCCGATTCTTCGCTAAGTCTATTCACCTGAAAGTCTCCCCCTCGGGAGAATCAGGAATCAATTATTTTGCCTGTTCGTACTGCAAAGTCTTCGTCGGCTGGTCGCAAACTTCAGACGGACCGAAGTACTGAATCGGACCCGGATATACATAATCTGTTTCCTTAGCCCAAGTGTCACGCATAGCAGCGAAAGCCTTGAACGGAGCACCATCCAGTTTCACCAGTGCTTTCTGGATAACCGGTTTCATTTCACCGTGACGGCGTTCCATGTTCATCATCATAGTGATAGGCACACCACCTGCAATCCATTCAGCAGCCGGAGCAGTGGTATTGCGTACAGAAGACATGTAACCTGTCTTACCGTTGGCAATCAACATAGATGCAGTGTAGCCCAAAGAGTAGCAGTAGTCAGCATCGAAGTTAGACGGAGCAGCGCAACGTCCTTCGTAACCGAAGAAGTGGTGCTGAGCAGCGAACTTACCTACGAACTTGCCTTCTTCCTTCCACTGAGCCAGCTTAGTTCCTACCATTTCAGACAACAGCTTTTCAGTTTCAATCAAAGAAACCTGTACGTTTCCGTGCGGGTCACGGTCGAGTGACAACTGACGAGCTACGCCTTCCGGCAGAGAAGCATAGATAGCTGCATTTTCAGGAGACAGCTTGCTGATGATATAATCGCGCTGTTTAGAACGCTTGATGCTGTTGAATTCTTCGCCGTTGGCAGCCAGGAAGTCGTTCAATTCAGCAATCAGACGCTTCATAGCCGGGATGAATTCGATCAGACCTTCCGGAATCAATACCGTACCGAAGTTGTTGCCGGCAGCAGCACGGTCAGCAACTACCTGTGCGATGTAAGTCACGATGTCGTCCAAAGACATGTTCTTGGCTTCTACCTCTTCAGAGATGATACAGATGTTCGGCTGAGTCTGCAAAGCACATTCCAGTGCGATGTGAGAAGCAGAACGTCCCATCAATTTGATGAAGTGCCAGTATTTACGAGCTGAGTTACAGTCGCGTTCGATGTTACCGATTACTTCAGAGTAAGTCTTGCAGGCAGTATCGAAACCGAATGAAGTTTCAATCATTTCGTTCTTCAAGTCACCGTCGATAGTCTTCGGGCAACCGATTACCTGAATGCCGTAGTTCTTGGCAGCATAATATTCAGCCAATACACAAGCGTTTGTATTTGAGTCGTCACCACCGATGATTACCAGTGCCTTGATACCCAGTTCCTTCAGGATTTCGTATCCTTTTTCAAACTGGTCTTCTTTTTCCAGTTTTGTACGTCCTGAACCGATGATATCGAAACCACCTGTGTTACGGTATTCGTCGATGATATCGGCTGTCAGTTCCATATATTTGTGGTCTACCAAACCGCCAGGACCCAGGATGAAACCATACAGTTTGTTGGCCGGGTTCAGTTTCTTGATACCGTCGAACAAACCTGAGATAACGTTGTGACCACCAGGAGCCTGTCCACCAGACAAGATTACGCCGACGTTCATCGGAGCAAATTCCTTCGCTTCACCTTCCACGAACTGAATCAACGGCATGCCGTAAGTGTTCGGGAACAATTTCTTGATTTCTTCCTGATCGGCTACAGACTGAGTCGGTTCGCCTTCCTTAGCTACTACTGCACCCTTCAATGCTTTCGGCAGTTTCGGCTGGTAAGCAGCTCTTGCAATTTGTAATGCACTTTTTGTCATAATTGTTATATTTATAAAGGTGTATTGAAATAATCTTTTTCGTTGCTGTGCAAATTTCGTATTTTTTTCGCAAATATGAAAGAAAGCCGGCAATTTTAGCCTCACCTAACCTCTTTTCTCTTCCAGATAAGTCTTGATGCGTTCCAGCAACGTCAGACATCCTTGCAGCTTCGGATTCTCATAACACACATAGGCCTGCATGAACAGACGGGCCACGGTTTCTTTCACGTCAGGGATGTACACAGCCTTGTCCAGCTGCATTTCTGCGGGAAGTTCAACCTGGTCGAACCAGGCCTTCAACTGGTTTACTTCTTCAAGTGTATAGACATTCTTCATATTGTGATACATTTTTATTAAAAGGGATAACCTACAGCAAAATGAAACGCAAAGTCGCGTTTGAAATCAGGAGAGATAATGGGATAACGGTCGCGGCCGGTATACATGGGATTGATGGCCTTCATACCACCGTCGAAACGAATAATCAGGAAGTCCAGGTCGAAACGGAGTCCCAACCCGTAGGCCACCGCCAACTGCTTGTAGAAACGGTTGAACTTGAACAAGCCCTCAGGCTGAAGTTCCCGGTTGCGGATAGACCACACGTTACCTGCATCAATGAAAGCTGCTCCGTTCAGTTTCCAGAACAAATGAGTCCGATATTCCACATTCAGGTCGAGTTTGATATCTCCCGTATGGTTCACGTAATCCAGGCTGTTGCCGTCGCCCCGGTATCCACCCGGCCCCAGCGAACGGACGCTCCATCCACGCACGCTGTTGGCTCCTCCGGAGAAATAAAGTTTCTCAAACGGCAAGCTCTTTGAGTTTCCGTAGGGTACGGCTACTCCCAGTCCCACATGAAAAACCAGCGCATTGCGATCGTCAATCATAAAGTTCTTGGCAAAATCAAAATCCGCTTTCACATACTGTGCGAAGTCAATGTTGGCCATCTGATAAGCCTCTCCATTCTTCGGACGTCCGTTAATGGCCTTCGAAAATAAATAAAGCAAGTTGCCCGATTCCTCAATGTTGAAACGGATAGAATAGGAATTGCGCTGGGAAGTTTTCAGGCTGGCAGCCCCCGAACTGTTATAAGTATAGGTATATCCCATACGCACAATAAACAAGTCTTCGTAGCTGTAGCGAAGCAAAGGATTTTTCTCGTCCATCAAATCCAAGTACTGGCGGAAAGTTTCCGAACGGTAAGGCATGTAGATGTAGTTCAGGTCGAGTACATCGACACGATGAGTGGCACGGTGCTTGCTCCATCGGTAGCTCCACCCTGCCGAAGCTACGGTGCGCTCAAACTCCGGACGTATTTGCCAGTTATATTTCATGGTCACTTCGGAAGTGGCCCGGCTTCTCCGTCGAAAATCTGCCGACAGGAATGGGAACATGAACTCAGGGAAGTTCAGGCTGGTTTCCACTCCATATTCCATGTAATTGCTGTTGGCATATCCCTCCAGTCCCGTCACGGCCTCATAAGCCCCACGGAGCTTGATGGTAAAAGTTTCGGAACCTTTGAATAAATTACGATGAGTATACGCCACAGAAGCCGCAGCTCCCAGGTCGCCGGCCGAATTGGTTCCTTCTATTTCGAAAGAAAGCGATTTGTTCTTGTTGCGTGTCAGCATGACGTATGCATCCAGGTAAGCCGAATCAGCCTTCAACTCCTCCTGGAAACGAATATTCGAATACTTCAGGATATTCAGACGTCCCAAGGCAGAATACGTGTTCTGCACATCACGTACCCGATACAGTCGTCCTTTTTTCAGGTAATTGTAATCGCTGATTACCTGTGGACGGAGGAACATTTTGTCGACAAAATAGAAATTCACACCTCCCGCCTGAAGAGAATCGAGCCCTCTCAGGGCATCGGCAGACAAATCGGCGAAATCCGCATCAAACACGAAATCCACATTCCGGATGTAATATTGCCGGTGTGGCGACGGAGCATCCTCCTTCTTGCGGCGATAAGGGTGCAACTGCATAATGAGGTCTACCTTCCTCGTATTCAGCATGGTATCGGCCTGAAAAGTAATGAAATCTTTATTGAAACGATAATACCCACGGTTTTGCAGATATTGGGTGATGCGGTCACGTTCCTGATCCAGCATATTGATGTCAAACCGCACCCCGACCTTCAAGAAAGAACGGGCAGAATCGGTCATCAGGTAATCATGTATCTGGTAATCGGCAATATCGTAAGCTATATGGGATATCAGATAAGGCTCTCCCGAATGAATCTGATAATAAACCTTGATTTTCTTTCCCTTTATCTGGCTCGACATGCTCACCTGCCCGCTCATGTATCCCATGTTGCGTACAGCCTGCTCAATCTGCACCCGTGTTTCTTCTGCCAGTACCGGGTCGTAGATGCGGGGAGCATCCCCAATCCGGTAAAGGAAACGGTTCATCCACTTGGTCGAGTCTTTTCCGGCTGCCCCGTAAATATACATGGGAAGCTTTACCAGACTGAACCACTTGGCATTGGGTGTCTGGCGCAAATAAGCACTCATTTGGGAAGACTTGATCTCCTTGTTGTCCGACTCTACCTTCACATTGTCCAGAAGATAATGCCCCTCAGGAATGAATTTACTGACCGAACATCCGTTCAGGAAAAGCAGCAAACACAATAAACCGACATAGTAACAGGGGGATATCTTCATACAAGTAACGAGGTATATACAAATTTACATGCAAAGATAGGCAATAATTAAAAATATCTTCTTAGCTTTGTTCTTAAAATATAATTAAAAATCTGCGCCCTACTATGCTGAGCAAAAACAGAATCAAATACATCCGGTCACTGGAAATGAAAAAATACCGGAAAGCCGAAAAAGCATTTCTGGCCGAAGGCAACAAACTGGTACACGACCTGCTGGGACATTTTTCCTGCAAACTGCTGGTAGCTACTACCTCCTGGCTGGAAGCGAACCCTCGCCTGATAGCCCAGGAGACGATTGAGGTCTCTCCTGAAGAGCTAAGTCGCGCCAGTCTGCTGAAAACACCGCAGGAAGTGCTGGCCGTATTTGAAATTCCGTCGTACACCCGCGATGATACCTTGCCGGCCCGCTCACTCTGTCTGGCACTCGACGACGTACAGGACCCGGGCAACCTGGGTACCATCATCCGCATCGCCGACTGGTTCGGCATTACACACATCTTCTGTTCCCAAGGCACAGTCGACGCCTTCAACCCGAAAACCGTACAGGCAACCATGGGAGCACTGGCGCGGGTGAAACTGCACTATTGCGACCTGAAAGAATTTATCCGCACGCAAGCGGCCCGGCACGTTCCCGTATTCGGTACCTTCCTCGACGGAGGAAACATCTATTCACAAGAGCTGTCAGACCACGGAGTGATTGTCATGGGAAACGAAGGGAACGGAGTAAGCCAGGAAGTAGAAGCCCTCGTATCCCACAAGCTGCTTATCCCCAACTATCCGCAAGGACAGGAAACCAGCGAATCGCTGAACGTGGCCGTAGCTACAGCCATTGTCTGTGCCGAATTCCGCCGCCGCATGTCATAGGCTGACCAACCGGCTTCCGGCGGTAAATGCCATCGACAGCACATCGAACGCAACAACCTGAAAGGCCTTGAGAGGCTCACCGGCTTCCACCCCCTCAGATATACGAGAGCAAAAAGCCTGAAAGGACTCTCCTGTCCGGATTTCAGGCTGTGACGGAGCAAGAATCACCAAGCCTCCCAGCCAGACGGTGTGCCGCATTTCCGCCTCCAGCGGCTCTACCGACACACAGCATCCACTTCCTTCGTCTACCCCGATGCGCTGCATGCGAAACAAACGGTTCTGTCCCGCATGCCAAAGGAAATGAGAAGCATAATATTTCATTTTCTCCACAATTAACGTCTCATGATTCTCGCGCGCTGAATGCGTGGCAAGGAGTCCCTTCGAAGAGAGTCTCTATGCAAAGAATCCACGGGAACCACGACTGAATCAAGCACATTCACCGCGGGTGTCTCGTACATCCGGTAACGCATCAGCTGAATGCCGCTGAGCAAGACAGAACTCTTTTCCGCTCCGGAATAATACATAAAGCCGCTCACGTTCTTGAAATTGAAAGCCGAATCCGGACGAAGGAACAGACGTTGCATGCCTGAACCACTCACCACACGAGTAATTCCCTGCACACTGTCATTGTCAAACGTCACATTCAATCCCATCACGACTTTCCCACGCATTTTTCCTGCAGGCATAAACGAAAGATGTGCCTCCAAAACCAGGTTATCCTTCGGATGGAAGGAAGTATCGGCTTTCAAATCAAATACGGCCTTGTTGGTCAACGGTGCAGAAGTCAGCCAGTAAATGGTACGGTCCTGCCACAAATCCACTGTATCTCCCGACAGCGACACCGACATTTCCCCGCTATGACGGGCTACCTGCTTCTTCAAACGGTCTGACGTATCGTTCATCCGCTTCTGCAAGTTCTGGTAAATGTTCGACATCTCGTCGCTGTGGCGCGAGTACCACGCCATCGAAGAATCAAATTCCGCCTCCGTGACGTGGTGTTTCTTGAACACATAGGCAAGGTAGGCCTCCTTCTTATAGTTTTCAGAATACGGCAAATCGGCACTCAGCGTCGTGGCCAGGTGATAATCATAAAGTAGATTCTCCATGGCCTGAGGCTGAATAATCTCCTTAGGCACTTTCTTGCCGCATCCGAACAGGCCGCACAGCATCATGGCCGAAATCCCTATAACCGCTATCCGTTTCATTTCTTGGCTTCTTTGGAAGTAGTGGACTCTGTACGGGCACCCGTATTCAGGTAGCGCGAATAAAAAATGAGCAATGCAATGATGCCGCAGCTGATGGCCGCATCGGCAAAATTGAATATCGGACTGAAGAAGATAAAATGGTCACCTCCCACAAAAGGCATCCAGTCGGGCCAGTAGGTGTCGATAATCGGGAAATAGAACATGTCCACCACCTTTCCGTGCAGCCAGCTGGAATAGCCTTCACCCAGCGGCACCCACGAAGCAATCTGCGAATGTGTGCTCTCACTGAAAATCTCGCCATAGAACACACAGTCGATGATGTTGCCCACCGCTCCGGCCAGAATCAGGGAAAGACACACCAGGTAACCGTTCTTCACTTTGTCCGTGGTCCGTTTCACCAGCTTGGTAATGTACACCGTAATCAACACGGCCGCCACAATGCGGAACAGCGTCAGAAACAGTTTGGCGAAAATCTCAAGCCCGAAAGCCATACCGTTGTTTTCGGTGAAATAAATATAAAACCAGTCGGTCACATGAATGTTCTCATGCAGAAACATGTTTGTCTTTACCGAAATCTTGATAAGCTGGTCAATAATCAGCACCCCTGCCACCACAAGAGCGGCCAGACGACCCTGAGTGAGAAATTTCTTCATCTTCTTTAAATTACAAATCAATTCAAAAAAATTGAGAACTGAAAATTGAAAACAGGCCACTCTGAAAAGCAGTGTTTTTCAACCTTCAATTCCCAACTTCGAGTTAAAAACTAATGTTCGTTACTTCTTTCCATGCTGCTTGGCTTCAATGCTCAATGTGGCATGAGGAACCGCACGAAGACGCTCAGCGGGAATCAACTTTCCTGTTTCACGACAGATTCCGTAGGTTTTGTTTTCAATACGTACCAGTGCCGCACGCAGGTTTTGAATGAACTTCAGCTGACGAGCTGCCAGACGAGTGGTTTCTTCCTTCGACAATGTGTTGGCTCCTTCTTCCAAGACCTTGTATGTAGGAGATGTATCGTCTGTATCGTTCCCATCCGTGTTCATTATACTACTTTTCAGTTTCTCATAGTCGCGTTCCGCGAGCTGAAGTTTTTCCATGATAATGGCGCGGAATTCTTCAAGTTCAGCGTCAGAATACCTCGTTTTTTCAGCCATAGTGCTTAAAGTTTTAAGTTAATAATAGTATCCACCCGGCACAGAACCGGGTGGATGAGTTCATATTACAATTTCGTTACATTTACATACAACGAAAAGTCATCAAAACTAATTTCCGTGCCGTTTTCCACCTCATCGGCCAGAACCAATGAGTTAGCCAGCACTTGGTTGCAAATATAAGTATTATATTCATTTATCGCGTCATCGGTATTCGGATTTTTTGACAGCACGATGGCAATCTTGTCGGTAATCTCGAAACCGCTGCTCTTACGGATGTTCTGAATACGGTTCACCAGTTCACGGGCGATACCTTCACGCTTCAGTTCGTCGGTCACGGTCACTTCCAGCGCTACGGTCAGTTTGCCTTCATTGGCTACCAGCCAGCCCGGGATGTCCTCGCTGAAGATTTCCACATCCGATGCTTCCACTACGGCCTCCCCGCCTTCCAGCTGGAAGGTGTAGCTTCCGTTCTTCTCCAGTTCGGCGATGGCTTCCTGCGACATGCCTGCCACGGCAGCAGCTACGGCCTTCATCTGTTTTCCGAATTTCGGGCCCAGCTTCTTGAAGTCGCATTTCACTTTCTTCACCAGCACACCTGCCCCACCGTCCACGAACTTGATTTCCTTCACGTTCACCTCGTTCATGATCAGGTCTTTCACTGCCTCGATATGCTGTTTCTGTGCTTCGTCTACCACCGGAATCATGATACACTGCAGCGGCTGACGCACCTTGATGTTCACCTTACGGCGCAAAGCCAGTACCATAGAAGTAACATCCTGTGCCATCTGCATACGGGCTTCCAGTTCCGCATTGATCAGGCTTTCGTCGGCTACCGGGAACTTGGCAAGGTGTACAGAAACCACCTGGTCGCGTCCGGTCACGCCAATCAAGTCCATATACAGACGGTCGGCATAGAACGGAGCAATCGGTGCCATCAGTTTGGCTACGGTCTCCAAGCAAGTGTAGAGTGTCTGATAAGCAGACAGCTTATCGGTCGACATGGCACTGCCCCAGAAACGTTTACGGTTCAGACGCACGTACCAGTTACTCAAGTTATCGTTTACAAAGTCGGTAATCAGACGTCCGGCCTTGGTCGGTTCGTAATCCGTAAAGCAAGCATCCACGTTCTTGATCAGCGTGTTCAGCAACGACAGAATCCAGCGGTCGATTTCCGGACGTTCGTTCATCGGCACGTCCTTCTCCGCGTAGGTAAAGCCATCCACGTTGGCATACAAGGCAAAGAATGAATACGTGTTGTACAAGGTACCGAAGAACTTGCGGCGTACTTCGTCCACTCCTTCCGTATCAAACTTCAGATTGTCCCACGGAGAAGAGTTCGTAATCATGTACCAGCGCAACGGGTCGGAACCGAACTTCTCGATGGCACCGAACGGGTCGACGGCATTGCCCAGACGCTTCGACATCTTGTTGCCGTTCTTGTCGAGCACCAGACCATTGGAGATGACGTTCTTGTAAGCCACACTGTCGAACACCATCGTAGCGATGGCATGCAGCGTGAAGAACCATCCACGTGTCTGGTCTACCCCTTCCGCAATGAAGTCAGCCGGATAGTAGCTGCGAGAGTCTATCAGTTCCTTGTTTTCAAACGGATAGTGCAACTGTGCATACGGCATGGAACCTGAATCGAACCATACGTCAATCAAATCCGACTCACGCTTCATCGGCTTGCCCGAAGCAGATACCAGGATGATGTCGTCTACATACGGACGGTGCAAGTCAATCTTGTCGTAGTTCTCCTTATTATATACGCCCGGCTGGAATCCCAGTTTCTTGTACGGATTTTCCGTCATGAAACCGGCAGCCACCGATTTTTCAATTTCGTTATACAGTTCTTCTACTGAACCGATGCAGATTTCCTCGCCTTCCTCGCTTCTCCAGATAGGCAGCGGTGTACCCCAGTAGCGCGAACGGCTCAAGTTCCAGTCGTTCAGGTTTTCCAACCATTTTCCGAAACGGCCTGAACCCGTAGATTCCGGTTTCCAGTTGATGGTCTTGTTCAGTTCCATCATACGTTCCTTGCAAGCCGTAGAACGGATGAACCAGCTGTCCAGCGGATAATACAACACCGGTTTGTCGGTACGCCAGCAGTGCGGATAGTTGTGCACATGCTTTTCGGTCTTGAACGCCAGTCCCTGCTGTTTCAGCATCATGCAGATATACACGTCGAGTGATTCGGCTGCCTGAGCAGCTTTCTCGTCGTATTTGCCGTCGACGGTAAACTGCGGGTCGTATGCGTTCTTCACCCAGCGGCCTTGGTATTCCTTGTATTTCTCTACATCCACACATTCCTTCACGAACGCCTCATCCAGTTCCTCCATCAGATAGAACTTACCGGTCAGGTCGACCATCGGACGAGTTTCACCCTTTTTGTTGATCATGAACAAAGAAGGGATGCCCGCCGCACGTGCCACGTTGGCATCGTCGGCACCGAATGTCGGCGCGATGTGTACGATACCCGTACCGTCTTCCGTAGTCACATAGTCACCCGGAATCACGCGGAACGCTTTGTCGGCAGCCTCTTTCCATGTACCGTCTTCGGCAGCTTCCACCGGTTTCACCCACGGGATAAGCTGTTCGTATTCCATACCCACGAGGTCGGTACCCTTGTACTCACCAACCACCTTGAACGGAACCAGTTTGTCGCCCGGCTTGTAGTCTTCCAGTGCCAAACCTTCCGCCTTCTTGTTGAAGTGCGCATACAGCAACGGTTTGGCCAGTACCACCGTCATTTTCTCGCCATTGTATGAATTGTATGTCTGTACGGCCACGTAGTCAATCTTCGGGCCCACGCAGAGAGCCGTATTTGAAGGCAAAGTCCACGGAGTAGTCGTCCATGCGATGAAGTACGGTGTACCCCACTCCGCCATTTCCGGTTTCGGGTTCTTCATCTTGAACTGAGCCACCACGGTCAGGTCTTTCACGTCGCGGTAGCATCCCGGCTGGTTCAGCTCGTGCGAGCTCAATCCCGTACCAGCAGCCGGAGAATACGGCTGGATGGTGTAACCCTTGTAGAGCAAGCCTTTCTTGTAAAGCTGTTGCAACAGCCACCACAAGGTTTCAATGTAGCGGTTGTCGTAAGTGATGTACGGGTTGTCCAGGTCTACCCAGTAACCCATCTTATGTGTAAGGTCGGTCCATTCTTTCGTGAACTTCATGACATCCGTGCGGCAGTGCTTGTTGTAGTCTGCCACCGAAATCGTTTTACCGATATCCTCCTTGGTGATGCCCAGTGCCTTTTCCACTCCCAGTTCCACCGGCAGTCCGTGTGTGTCCCATCCGGCTTTACGCTTTACCTGGAAGCCCTTCATGGTCTTGAAACGGCAGAATGTATCCTTAATCGTACGCGCCATTACGTGGTGAATGCCCGGCATACCGTTGGCTGAAGGGGGACCTTCGTAAAACACGAAAGAAGGACATCCCTCACGTTCCGTCATACTTTTGGAAAACACATCGTTCTCATCCCATGTTTTCAGCACCTCCTTGTTGATTTCCGACAAGTTGAGCTGCGAATATTCAGTAAACTTCTTACTCATAATTATTATGTGATTTTTTATCTATTATCTAGTTTATCAGGAAGAACCCTCCCAAATTTAGGCTGCAAATTTATAAGAAAAAAAAGTTATATAAAAGAAATCGGCAGAAAAACGATGAAGGGACTGACGAAGAGAACTACTTTCTCTTCGCCAACTCGGAGGATATCATTTCGGCTTGCTTGATAACCGTCTCTGTAGCGAGCATTTGCATATCCGGCAGATAACCATAACGGCGTAACAGGCGTTTGAAAATCATCATATCAGTTTATTAAGCATCAATTTAATATCTTCCGGCACTCTTTTTTCATCCATCGCATCCAAATGAAATCCATGATACGTGTTCTCACTTTCACACTTGAACTCAATATACTGATTATGTACCTGATCGAAAAAGTAAAGCACTCTCAAATCTGCTCCAATAGCTTTCAGAAGCATATTCTCCGCTTCTTCTCTACTACACATCAATATAGACACTTTCTCACCTTTATTGGCCGGATGTGCCCCTTTCCCGTTCTCTCCATGCTTTGGATTCAGATTGAATATCCGTTGGGGCTTACGGTTGGTTTCATACCATTTTAAAACAGATTTAAAGTCAGCTTTCCTGACCTCCAGTTCCCAATCTGCCTGATTACGCTTTACCTGAATTACTTTAACGGCATCCGAAAAAGCATCCTGATTTACCAAAAGAAATACACTTCCATCTGTAGCCACCGCCTTCCGCTCTGCCATTTCGCACAATGTATCATCCTTTATTGGCAAGCCATGACACATATAGCTTTCCGTATCCTTCTGTACTTTCTGCATCCGCCAGTTCTCTCCCCATCGGCTCATCACCATACGCATACGGGTCTTGATACTGGGATAGCACTCTTCTATCGTCTCTACAGGATACAGGAATGACGATACATTGTCCGCATCATAGTAGCCTTCGTAGTTTTCGTTTGCTATAAACCTACATATTTCGTTTATGTTTTCTATCACCTTCAAGATTTCATTTTCAGTCATGACACCTTTGGTCCTAATATACTCCGGTTGTCCTTCCACTTCCTCATATCTCGGCAGCAATAAAAATAACTCGCTATGCTCCATATCAAAATCCGGTTAACGTTTGCAGGTCAATATCTATCTGGTCAAAGAATCCCTTTGGAGGACGGATAATACGCCCAGTCTCCGAAATCTGCAACCGGTGCGACAAAGCCGTATGTCCGTGTTCTTCTCGCTCAAAATAGTATATGGAAAGCCTATCTGGAGTAATCCACTTCTTGTTTACAGCTACCAGACTGCCGTTTATGATGTGGTCGCTATGTGATTCTATGATGATTTGCACGCCGTGAGCCACTGCTTTCGATATCAATTCCATCAACACGGCCTGTCCTTTGGGATGCAAGTGTGCCTCCGGGTTCTCAATCAGTATAATGGCATCCTTATCCGCACTTAACACGGCTATCAATATGGGTAATACATACGTAATTCCAAACCCCGTGTTCAGGGCTGTAATATCCTCCGTAATGGTATTCCCCTCACGATTGAATTTATATTTCAATTTGAAATCTTCTCCAGCCGGCTCAATATTAATCTTGATATTGGGTGAAACCAGACGCAACCAACGTTCCACTTGCACAGCAAGCCGATAATCGGGCGTAATATCTTCTTTGTCTATGATAGCCAGTTCTTCTATGGGAATATTGAGGTTCTTATACTGCTCCAGAAAATGCACTGCATATTCGCACTGCCCCATGCTTTTGGATATCTGTTTCTTGGTTACCACCAAAGAAGTATCACGGTTATAACTCTTTTGAGGTCCGAACCGGAAAGCACTCAGGTATTGGAATTTCTCATTGAACAATGAATATTTTGACAATACGGCTTTTGAAGTTTCATTATCCTCTGCTCCAGGCAACATCGTGTCCATGATGTTGTCGGGATACTCAAACGAAAAATTCAAATCAGCTTGCTCCGCAAATTTCATGTCAATATTTAAGGTATGTTCTCTTGAAGCCTGACAAGCCAGTTCTCCCGATATCCCGGCATCGCACAAATCGCCTTTCAGATTCAAACCAGCATCCAAGTCGTTCATCATAAAAGACTGACGCAACAGAATCAACGACTGTATAACTGTTGACTTTCCCATGCCATTCATTCCTGTAAGGATTGTCAGTCCGTTCAAATCCAGATCCGTATGGTCATGAAGCTTTAAATTATTTATGCTCAAATGGGTTATCATAAGCTTATTATTTCTTTTATCAGTGATTTCACCATCGTAAACCGTTGTTCCACATTGTATTTCTGTCCTGTACCGGTCGATATAGAGAAATTGAATTTTTCATCATTAAATAAACGAATCATTCCGGCCTTGAAGTCTTCTGCATTTTTCAACAGCAAATGCTGTTCTTCGTCGCTCAACCAAGCGATATTTACACTCAGCGTATCATATACCGACTTGGATATAGGCTTTCTTTTGTCGGTAATCTTATATCGCTTACGGAATGTATCTTTTTTGAATATCTCATAACAGCACTCCATCGCCTTGTCAAAAGAGACCCGTATGTCATTTCTTTGTGCAGGAGTCATTTTATTTAATTCTCCCATCTTATCATTCAGAAACATATCCAAGTCGCCCATGTAATCCTGATAACCGATAAAGAACGCCACAAACCGGTTGACAAAATCCCGATCTTGCATCCGCTTGCTTTTCACGGAATAATTGGTAGCCTTTTTAAAAGACTCCATATTGGCCAGCTCCTTTATAAATATTGCCGCAGGTCCCTGATTCAAAGCGTGACGCATTTCCTGGGGAGTTAAAGGTTCTCCCGCGGTATTCACACGTTGGAATATTATGTATTTCACATCCAACGGAGTACCTTTACGCAAGGTGTTCATGGTGATTTTGAGCGATTTGATGCGCTTCACTTCAGGCCGTGCCAGTTGTGAAAAAGTCAAGCCTTCAAAATTTTTCAAGAACTGTAGTCCCTCCAGTTTCAAAGGTTCATCTTCCTTCAAAACAAAATCCCTTATCGCACAGATTCGTTGTAACCCGTCTATAATGGAAAGTTTTTGACTTACAGGGTCTTCACTAAAATAGAATGAGGGCAAAGGAAGTCCCAGCAGAATTGACTCTATCAGCCTGCTCTTTTTCACGTTATCCCATACGTCAGCCGCACGCTGAAAATCAGGCTGCAAATCTATCTCATCGTTTTCCAGTTGTTCTATCAGCGAGCCTAAATTCACAGTCGATATATCCACATCAATCTCATTGGGATTAAAAGGTTTGGTTATCACTTCCATTGACTTCCCTCCGTTAAGATCTTCTTCTTCTACTCCCAGTTCATTTTGTATTTTAAGGTCTTCCATACTCATAAGAAACTCATTCTATTTTAGCCAAATTCTTCAATCTCAGTTTACTCAACCGTCCCTGTTCCTTCAACTGTGTTTCAAACTCTAGCCACAAAGGCCATTAATCCGAATTATATACAAAGATATGGATTTAATCACATCAAGGGAAATAATAAATTAACTTTTTACGATTGTCACAAAAAGCCAACTTCCGCTTTTCCCAAACCTCCCGCCGAAGATACCCCATCCTCAAAGAATTTTCTACGTTTTCCGGCAGAGAAACATACGGTTTTCACGCGGAAAACATACGGCTCCGCCACGGGAAACGTACGGTTCCGGGAAGGGAAACATAAAAAAGTGCCTGAAGTTTCCGTAAAAACCTCCAGGCACTTTCCGAACAAGTTCCTTACTTGTCTTCTATTTCTTGATTTTCCGTTTGTAAAGCTCCGCCCGCGCCAGAATCTCCCGCACGAACTCATACGTATCGCTGCCGCGGAGATAGCCGTTCTTGCAGACGGGGTCCTGATAATATTCCTTGTTGCTCTTGAGCAGCATGTAATGGGCCACGTGGTGCTCCCACAGGTAACGGTTGCGGCCGTATTTCTCGGCCAGGGCCATGGCATCGGTCACATGGCCTATCCCGCAGTTGTAGGCGGCCAGGATGAACTTCGCCTGCTCTTCCTTGTCGGTTACCTTACTGAACGTGCGCTGCATGTTGGCGATGTATTTCACGGCGGCCTTGATGCTCTCTTCCGGGTCCTGCTCCTTGCCAGGCGGTACTCCCATCAAACGGGAGGTAGCAGGCATGAGCTGCATCAGTCCCTTGGCTCCGGCCCACGACACCACGTTTGGATTGAAGTTCGATTCCGTATAGGCCAGGGAGGCCAGCAGACGCCAGTCCCACCCGATTTCCTTGGCATAGCGGCGGAACAGTGCATCGTAGTGGGAAATCTTGCCGTCTTTCACGGAAAGAATGGACCCGTGCGACGGACGCTTGGCCAGTTCGAAATAACGGCGGGCACTGGCCCGGAACTCCGGTGAATTGATGTTCTCCCGGTGCCACTTGTCGGCTGCGGCGGCCAGCTGGGGCGAGGTCTTACGCACAGCCCACGATGAACGCTGGTCGAAGCTGATAGCCAGCTTGATGTCCAGCACCGGATAATAGGTTCGGTTGATTTTGGCGATTTCGTCGGTGGCCACCGTATAGTCGATACGGCCCTCCGCCACCCACGTAATCAGGTCTTCCGACGAAACACTGTCGGAGGAGACCTCACAGATGTCGATGCCGCCTCCCAGCTCCCGGTTCAGGTTCTCCAGCCGGGTACGGTATTTTCCGGAGTTGACATAGACCTTCTTCCCCACCAGCTCCGTCACGTCTTTCAGGGCTTCCTTTCCGCGCCGCTGCACGATGACCTGGCGAGTGATGTCTTCCTCCCCGCAATAAATCAGACTGTCTTTCAGGGCGTTGGTCATGATGAGGTTATAGGCCACCAGGTCGCCTGCCCCACTGAGCAGACTGTCCACCAGCCCTTCTTCGTCTTTCACCACCTTTACCTTCAGGGTCAGGCCGAGCGACTTGGCAAACTGCTGGGCCAGTTCGTACTGGAATCCCATGGGTTCGCCGCGGTAGTTGAAGTACGACACGGAACTGTTGACCGTGAGCACCACCAGTTCTTTCTTCTCCAGTATCTGCGGCAAGTCGACCGCCACCTCCTCCGTCTTCTTTTCCGGCTGACAGGAAAAGAGCAGCAGCGCCATCGCCCCTACCAGACATCCGATCCAGGTTTTCATCGGTCGACGATTTTTTCGATGTACATTTTCAGAATCTCAATGGCTTTTTCATTGTGTCCTCCCTGCGGGACAATCAGGTCGGCAATCCGCTTGGCCGGCTCGATGAACTCCAGGTGCATGGGTTTCAGCACCCGCACGTAACGGTCCATCACGGCCTCCGCCGTACGTCCGCGTTCAATCACATCCCGCTGGATGACACGTATCAGACGTTCGTCGGGGTCGGCATCCACAAAGATGCGCAGGTCCATCTGCTTGCAGAGACGACGGTCGCTCAGGGCCAGAATCCCTTCGATGATGACCACCTTGCGCGGCTCTACATGAATGGTCTCCTTCTGGCGGGTACAGGTCAGGTAGGAATACACGGGCTGTTCGATGGCCTCGCCCCGGCGCAGCATCTCCACGTGCTTCGAAAGCAAATCCCAGTCGAAGGCAGAAGGATGGTCGAAGTTGATGTTCTGCCGTTCTTCCACGGGCACATGGCTGCTGTCCTTGTAATATGAGTCGAGCGGAAGCACTGCCACTTCGTTTTCCGGCAGACTTTCTACAATCCGTCGCACCACAGTTGTTTTCCCGGAGCCTGTTCCTCCTGCAATTCCAATGATAATCATAACTTGTTTCAATAATTAATTTCTATATTTGCAATACACAAAAATACGAAAATCATAAAAACAAACAAACATGGTCAAACACATTGTTCTATTCAAACTGAAAGAAAGTCTTTCTGCGGCTGAAAAAGCCGACATCATGCACCGTTTCAAGGCGGCTATCGAGGCCCTTCCGGCCACCATTCCTTTTATCCGCGACATCCATGTGGGACTGAACGAGAACCCGGCAGAGACATGGGACATCTGCCTGGACAGCAGTTTCGACACCCTCGACGACGTAAAAGCCTATTCCATCCATCCGGCCCACGTGGCTGCGGCGGGTATCCTGAAAGAGGCCAAGGAAAATCGGGCCTGCGTGGACTATACCCTCTAACCTTCCAACCTCGACGCACATGGAAAAGATTATCAATCCCTGGAAAGGAATAGAAGGCTATTACTGTTTCGGATGTGCTCCCCACAACGAGGACGGACTGAAAATGGAGTTTTACGAGGACGGAGAAGAGATTGTGTGCCTGTGGAAACCGGAGGCCCGCTTCCAAGGCTGGGTGAACACCCTGCACGGGGGCATACAGGCCACGATGCTCGACGAAATCTGTGCCTGGGTCATCGCCCGCAAGATGCAGACTTCGGGGGTGACTTCCCGCATGGAAACGCACTACCTGAAGCCGGTGCATACCACCGACTCGCATCTCACGCTCCGAGCGCGGCTGAAAGAAGTGAAACGGCACTTCGCATTCATCGAAGCGGGCATCTTCGACGAGCACGACCAGCTCTGCACCAAGGCCGTATGCACCTATTACCTCTTCTCGAAGGAAAAAGCGGAAAAGGAAATGTGCTTCAAGGGCTGCTATACGGAAAAAGAGGTGGAGAATTTATAAAACTGACAGCAAAACTGACTTTTTCCTGATAAATATTTGCTTTTTCAAATCTTATCTTATAATTTTGTCGCAACAAAAGAAAGAAAATATGATTTTAAATACTGTACATCATCGCCATCATCATTTCCTAACGGTTCACACGGTAGGCTGAGAAGGCGTGTAGTTACAGAAAAGAGATAAGATAACAAAAAAGGCTTGCCGTTAGGAATCATCCCGGTAAGCCTTTTTTTATTTGGACACTTTAACCGAAAAACAACATGTTAAGAATTGCCGTACAATCCAAAGGGCGTTTGTTTGAAGACACAATGGCCCTGTTCACAGAAGCCGACATCAAGCTGTCTACTTCCAAACGTACCTTGCTGACACAATCTACCAACTTCCCCGTGGAGGTGCTCTTCCTGCGCGACGACGACATTCCGCAGTGTGTGGCCAACGGCGTGGCCGACCTGGGCATCGTGGGGGAAAACGAGTTCGTGGAACGTGCCGAAGAAGCTGAAATCGTTCACCGACTGGGATTCAGCAAATGCCGTCTCTCGCTGGCCATCCATAAGGAGAGCGAATACGACGGGCTGCAGTGGTTCAACCACAAGAAGATTGCCACTTCCTACCCGCACATTCTGAAGAACTTCCTGAACGAGCAGCAGATTGAGGCGGATATCCATGTCATCACGGGCTCGGTGGAGATATCTCCGGCCATCGGACTGGCGGATGCCATCTTCGATATCGTCAGCTCGGGCTCTACCCTCATCAGCAACAACCTGAAAGAGGTGGAAGTGGTGATGAAGAGTGAGGCTTTGCTCATCGGCAACAAGAACCTGTCGGCAGAAAAGAAGGAAATCCTTCAGGAGCTGTTGTTCCGCATCGATGCCGTGAAGACAGCCGAAGACAAGAAATACGTGCTGATGAACGTGCCTACCGACAAGGTGAAGGACATCGTGGAGGTACTGCCGGGCATCAAGAGTCCCACTATCATGCCGCTGGCCACGGAAGGATGGAGCAGCATCCACACCGTCATCGACCAGAAACGTTTCTGGGAAATCATCGGCAAGCTGAAGGCCATCGGGGCACAGGGTATCCTGGTACTCCCCATCGAGAAAATGATACTTTAACCGTTGAATCATTTCACACCAAATGCTACTATGAACATCATTACTTATCCTGAGAAAAGTACATGGGCCGACTTGCTAAAACGGCCTACTCTCCAGACGGAATCGCTGCGGGAGACGGTACTCGAAATATTGAACCGCATCAAGTTTGAAGGCGACAAGGCCGTGCGGGAGTATGAAGAGAAATTCGACAAGGTGCGGCTGGATTCCCTGCAGGTGAGCGAGGCGGAAATCACCGAAGCGGAAAAGAAGGTCAGCATCGAACTGAAGGCGGCCATCACACTGGCCTACAAGAACATCCACACCTTCCACGCGGCACAGGTGTTCCAAGGGAAGAAGATTACCACCCTGCCGGGCGTCACTTGCTGGCAGAAGGCGGTGCCCATCGAAAAGGTGGGACTGTACATTCCCGGCGGAACGGCTCCTCTCTTCTCGACAGTGCTGATGCTGGCTACTCCGGCACAGATTGCGGGCTGCAAGGAAATCATTCTCTGTACCCCGCCCGACAAGGCAGGAAAGATTCATCCGGCCATCCTGTATGCGGCCAAACTGGCAGGCATCAACCGTATCTTCAAGGCGGGGGGCGTACAGGCTATCGGGGCCATGGCCTATGGCACGGAGAGCATCCCGAAAGTATATAAGATATTTGGTCCGGGCAACCAGTATGTCACGGCGGCCAAGCAGCAGGTTTCCCTGCGCGACGTGGCCATCGACATGCCGGCAGGTCCGTCGGAAGTAGCGGTACTGGCCGACGAAACCGCCAACCCGGTCTTCGTGGCAGCCGACCTGCTTTCCCAGGCGGAACACGGCGTAGACAGTCAGGCCCTCCTGATTACTACAAGCGAAACCTTGCTGAAAGCGACCATGCAGGAGGTGGAGCGCCAGTTGGACGTGCTGCCGCGCAAGGAAATCGCCAGCCGCTCCCTGGCGGCCAGCAAACTGATTCTGGTGAAGGACATGGACGAGGCGGTGGCCATGGTCAACGAGTATGCGCCGGAACACCTGATTATCGAAACCAAGGACTACCTGGAAGTCAGCGAACGGATTGTCAATGCGGGCTCGGTATTCCTGGGATATTATTCGCCGGAAAGTGCGGGCGACTATGCTTCGGGCACCAACCACACGCTGCCGACCAACGGCTATGCCAAAGCGTACAGCGGAGTGAGTCTGGACAGCTTCATCCGCAAAATCACGTTCCAGGAAATCACGCCCGAAGGCATCGCCATGATTGGCCCGGCCATTGAGGTGATGGCGGCCAACGAGCAGCTGGACGGCCACAAAAATGCAATCTCCGTACGTTTAAAGAAAGAATCATGAAACCATTGAAAGAACTTACGCGGCCGAACATCTGGGCCTTGAAGCCTTATTCTTCGGCACGCGACGAATATAGCGGGAAAGAGGCATCGGTGTTTCTGGATGCCAACGAGAATCCTTACAACACGCCCAACAACCGGTACCCGGACCCGCTGCAACGGGAATTGAAAGGGCTGATCGGGCGTATCAAGAAGGTATCGCCCGAGCATATCTTCCTGGGCAACGGCAGCGATGAAGCCATCGACCTTCCTTTCCGGGCGTTCTGCCGTCCGGGCATCGACAACGTGGTGGCCATCGAGCCGACCTACGGCATGTATCAGGTCTGTGCCGATGTCAACGACGTGGAGTACCGCAAGGTGCAGCTCGACGCGAATTTCCAGTTCAAGGCTGCCGACCTGCTGGCGGCTGCCAACGAGCACACCAAACTGATTTTCCTCTGCTCGCCCAACAACCCGACGGGCAACAACCTGTGCCGGGAAGAGATTCTGACCCTGCTCCGGCAGTTCGAAGGACTGGTCATCGTGGACGAGGCGTATGCGGATTTCTCCGACCAGCCGTCGTTCCTGTCACAGCTCGACGAGTTCCCGAACCTGATTATCCTGCAGACCTTCTCGAAGGCCTGGGGCTGTGCGGCCATCCGTCTGGGCATGGCGTTCGCTTCCAAGGAAATCATCGACCTGCTGAACAAAATCAAATATCCTTACAATGTGAACCGGCTGACACAGCAGGAAGCCATCCGGATGACTGAAAAGCACTATCAGGTGCAGCAATGGGTAGGTTCGTTGCTGAAAGAACGTACGCGGCTGATGACCGAATTTAAGAAACTGCCGTGCTGCGAGCACATCTACCCCACCGACGCGAATTTCTTCCTCACCCGGGTGAGCAACGCCAAGAAAATCTACGACTACCTGGTAGACAGAGGCATCATCGTCCGCAACCGGAGCAACGTGGCCTTGTGCCACAACTGCCTGCGCATCACCATCGGTACGCATCCGGAGAACGATGCGCTGCTGGAGGCCCTGAAAAACTACAAGGAGGAGGAAGCATGAAAAAGAAAGTCTTGTTCATCGACCGCGACGGAACCCTCGTCATCGAACCGCCCGTAGATTATCAGTTGGATGCCTTCGAGAAACTGGAGTTTTATCCCAAGGTGTTCCGCAACCTGTATTTCATCCGGCAGAAGCTGGATTTTGAGCTGGTCATGGTGACCAATCAGGACGGACTGGGCACGCCTTCTTTCCCGGAAGAGACTTTCTGGCCCGTACACAACCTGATGCTCCAGTCGTTCAAGAACGAGGGCATCGAGTTCGACAATATTCTGATTGACCGAAGTTTCCCGGAAGACAATGCGCCTACCCGCAAGCCCCGCACGGGCATGCTGACGGCTTACCTGCACAATCCGGACTATGACCTGCCGGGCAGTTTTGTCATCGGCGACCGGGCGACGGATGTGCAACTGGCACAGAACCTGGGCTGCAAGGCTATCCTGCTGCAACCGGATAAAAGTATACTGGCCGGCAGCGGACTGGAGGATACCTGCGTGCTGGCCACTACCGACTGGGACCGCGTGGCGGAGTTCCTTTTTGCTGGCGAACGGACGGCGGAAGTGTGCCGGAAGACCAAGGAAACCGACATCCGCATCCGCCTCAACCTGGACGGCAACGGCACCTGCCACATTGACACGGGACTGGGGTTCTTCGACCACATGCTGGAGCAGATTGGCAAGCATGGCGGCATCGACCTCGACATCCACGTGGACGGTGACTTGCACGTAGACGAGCACCACACCATCGAAGACACGGCCATCGCCCTGGGAGAATGTTTGTATCAGGCCCTCGGAAGCAAGCGGGGCATCGAACGCTACGGCTACTGCCTGCCCATGGACGACTGTCTGTGCATGGTGGCACTCGACTTCGGCGGACGCCCCTGGCTGGTGTGGGACGCCACCTTCACCCGCGAAAAAATCGGCGACATGCCCACCGAGATGTTCCTCCATTTCTTCAAGTCGCTGAGCGACTCGGCCCGCATGAACCTCCACATCAAGGCAGAAGGCACCAACGAACACCACAAGATTGAGGGGATTTTCAAGGCCCTTGCCCGCAGCATCAAGATGGCTGTGCGGCGCGACATCCATCATTTTGAGATTCCCTCCAGCAAGGGATGCATCTGAAAACAAAAAAAGAAGCATGGATTCCGAGAGAAATTCTCTCCGTATCCATGCTTCTTTCTTATAATTTACGAAACAAGCGTTACTGTTTCTTCAGCTCCACTCCCAATTGCAGTCCGTCATACTGGTTCAGCAACGAGGTAGCTGTACTGACAGCTGCATTCGACGACTTGCTTGCCACTGCACCGGTAATGGTCTGCGCCAGCGACATCAGCTTGTCGGCCTTGAAGAGCAAACTCATCGTATTGCCCGTCAGTCCTTTGGATACCGTGGCGTTCACCTTCAGTCCCAGACGCGTTTTCATTGTCAACTGCTTGGTATCGGCATTGTAGCTGTAAGTTCCGCTTACTGTCTTTCCACCTATCACGGAAGTATAGGTACTGTCTTCATTGAAAGTATAAGTTGCTCCTTCCTTGAAACCCAGTTTTTCCAATACGCCGCTCATCTTTTCTTCCACTTTCTTGGCAGCCACTTCCCCTCCGGCCTTGGCCAGCAGGTTGTCGCTTTCAAACTTGCAGTCGGGTCCGGAATAAGCCCAGGTTCCGGTCAACGAACTACTTTCACCCGTGACCTTATTGGTTACTGCACTTACCACCCCTGAAAGAATCGACTTCAAGTCTTGTGCCATTCCATTGGCTGTTCCGGCAAAACACAATGCCAGCACCAGCACGCTTCTCCATAAAACACTTTTTTTCATCACTCTTCTCTATTTTAGTTGATTGTTAGTTTTCACAAGCGGCAAGCTTCCTCTTCTGTCCGTCTCAACAAGCCTTGAAGCTCATGTCGAGACCTTTCACAGAATGAGTCAGTGCACCTACAGAAATGTAGTCCACTCCGCATTCCGCATAGTCGCGCAGCGTGTCAAACGTGATGCCACCGGAAGATTCCAGTTCCACACGTCCGCCCACCATTTCCACGGCCTTGCGGGTATTCTCCGGTGTGAAATTGTCGAGCATGATACGGTCTACTCCACCCAGGTCGAGCACCTGCTGCAGCTCGTCGAAGTTACGTACCTCGATTTCAATCTTCAGGTCCTTGCCTTTTTCCTTGCAGTATTCCTTGGCCCGCGTGATGGCCTTGTCGATGCCTCCGGCGAAATCCACATGGTTGTCTTTCAGCAGAATCATGTCGAACAGACCGATACGATGGTTCACACCTCCACCGATTTTCACCGCCATCTTCTCCAGGATACGCATGCCCGGAGTCGTCTTACGCGTATCGAGTACACGGGTCTTTGTCCCCTTCAGGCGTTCCACATACTTGTGCGTCATGGTCGCGATACCGCTCATGCGCTGCATGATGTTCAGCATCAGGCGTTCGGTCTGCAGCAAAGACTGCACCTTGCCTTCCACCACCATCGGCACATCTCCCGGTTTCACGTGCGTACCATCCTGCATGAATACGGTTACCTTCATGTCGGGGTCGAAACGATGGAACACTTCCTTGGCCACTTCAATGCCGGCCAGGATTCCTTCTTCCTTAATCAGCAGTTTCGACTTTCCCATGGCATCCGCCGGGATACACGACAATGTAGTATGGTCCCCGTCGCCTATATCCTCTGCAAAAGAGAGGTCAATCAGACGGTCAATCAAATCCTTTACAATTTTTTCGTCCATTTTGTTCAAAATATTAAGTGATATTTCTGGAAGCAAAGGTAATTATTATTCATATCTTTGCAAAGACAACCCGTTTTAATCAAAGTAAAAAAGATATGAAATTTACCCTACTTGTGGTCGGCCGGACGGTCGAAAAGCATTATATCACAGCCATCAACGACTACGTGGAACGTACCAAGCACTACATCTCGTTCGACATGGAAGTGATTCCCGAACTCAAGAACACCAAGAGCCTCAGCATGGACCAGCAGAAAGAAAAAGAAGGCGAAGCCATCCTGAAAGCCCTTCAGCCGGGCGATGTGGTGGTACTCCTCGACGAGCACGGAAAAGAATTCCGCTCCATCGAGTTTGCCAACTGGATAGAGCGGAAAATGCATACGGTGAACAAGCGGCTGGTGTTTATCATCGGCGGGCCCTACGGATTCTCCCCTGCGGTCTATCAGGCTGCCCAGGAAAAGATTTCCCTTTCCAAAATGACGTTTTCACACCAAATGATACGACTGATTTTCGTGGAACAGCTTTACCGGGCCATGACCATTCTGAACAACGGCCCTTACCACCACGAATAAGCCGGTTAGCGCAACCGCAGAATGTCGCCCACCTTCGGAGCCGGTGAGTCCGGTTCCATCTTATTCAATTTATACAAATTTTTCAAACGTATACCGAATTTCTGCGAAATGGAGTACATGGAATCGCCCTGACGTACCACGTAAACGATGTATTCCTTCGTAGCCCGACGGCGTTTCTTCTCCAGGTATACCACTTCACCTCCCGCAAAAATATAGTCTTTCGGGAGCTCGTTGTAAGTGCGGAGTTTCTTCTTGCTGATGCCCAGTTCATCCGAGAGCGACTTGAACGTATCCCCCCGACGGGCAATGACGTAGACCATGTCGTTGGCCAGATATGGCTGGTGCGGGTTAGGAAACTCCTCCACCCATTTCAATCCTTTTTTACTGTCGTAACGGTCCAGATCGTACAGTTCGATGATGTTGATCAGCCGGTCGGCATAGCGCGGATCGGTGGCATAACCGGCTTTTTTCAAACCACGGGCCCATCCTTTATAGTCTGTAATCTTCAAACGGAAAAGCGAAGAATAGCGTGCCCCGGTCCGCAAGAACTTAGAATGGTCGCGGTAAGAATCCTTGGCATGGCGGTAAGCCCGGAAACACTCGTTCGGCGCATCGTCGTCGGCACGCACCGTCCGCCCGTCCCAGCTCCGTCCGCACTTGATACCAAAATGATTGTTCGACTTGCGGGCCAGTTCGCTCCGCCCGGCACCCGACTCCAGCAATCCTTGAGCCAGCGTGATACTGGCCGGAATGTGATACCGCTTCATCTCCTCCACCGCAGTCTTCCGATACTGCCGGATGTAATCCTCATACGCTTTGTTCCGCCGCTGGGCCCCCAAAGAAAGCACCATCCCCGCCAGACAGAACACGAAAATATATCTTAATGATTTCATGCAAATCCTCTTTTCAGTTTTCGCACAAAGATAAGCGATTCAGCAGAGAAGCTTACCGGCAAATGCTTAAAAATACAGAAAAGCAGAGAGAAAAGCGATTTTTTCGCTATATTTGTTGTAATCAGGCAGGTTTTATTTGACTATCAACAGATTGGATAAAACTCGCACGAGAACGGGCAATGGATAAGAAAAAGCCGGACTGTTCCGAACCGCCATATTTCTCATGCTTTCAAATAACTCTTTATCTCACCTGCAAAGATAACATTTCTTTCTGAAAAGGCCATATAAACGGCTGCAATCTTACGGAATAAAAACATATCGGGAAAAACAAGCATACCGTAGCCGAGTCCCCATAACCACAGGCAAAGGTAATTCGTGTTCTTCCCGTACAAGCAAGGCCAAGCCCTTCGGGTTCGTGGAAAAAATCATCCTCGCCCCGGAGGGCTTGCGGTATTTTTTCCCGAAGCCTTGCATGTACGGAACACGACCTTTTTAAGCCTGTAGTTATGGGAACTCCGGCCCCAGAAGCCGGACTAACAAAAAATCAAATGTTATGTTACAGGCAACAAAGAACAAGTACACGGTGGAAACACTCAAACCACTGAACATTCTGTACGATCATGAACACCGGCTGACACAGCAGGACGTGGATATGGCCAACGGTTATGTGGAACTGATAGAAAGGACACGCTCTGAAAAGATTCCACAGGTCGGTGACAGACTCATCTATGTGGACAGATACGGGAAATATTACGGCAACGCCCTCATCGAGAAACGCAAAAATACGGACGGACTGATTTCCATCTGTGAAATCCCCTATATCCCTTTCATATGGGAAGAGTATGACGGTATCGGTTTAAGTGTCAGCGGAGGATCCTTCCACCATATTGACCCCCTCCAGTTGAAGTTCGTCAGATGGACGGAAGGGATATTCCAAGACTGGGGCAACTGCGGTGCGTGCGCCAACGGTGCCGTCGCATTCACGGCAAAAGTGCCGTTATGGTCCTATTCCGAACCTGACCCTCTCTACGGCGATTTCACCACTGAGACATGGAGACAGTATTATCTGACAAAAAACACGGGTCCGGACGCACGTAACCTGTACCAAGGCTTCGACAAGGCTTTCAGGACCGAAGAGGACTTCCTACAGTTCCTGAAGGACTATGAAGGGACCGTGTTCAAGGGCAACCAGGAAAACCATATCGTTCTCTGGTGTTTCCGTCATGAGAACCGGTTCCTGCCGCAGCACGAGTGGGACAAAATAGATGTCCAGGCCGTGGAACGGCGTCTCAACTTTTATCCCGAACAGGTCAAGCTGGTCAAGGACATGGACAGCCACATCACCTACTGTTACCGTATCAAACCCGAAATTGACAATCTCTAAAACAATACAGTTATGCAGACAACAGCAACAAGAACAGCAGGCAGCCACACTGACCTGCTCACAGGTATCCTGAACGTGCAAGTAAGGAACGAGGACAAGATTACAGAACAGGACAGGCAGTATTGCCAGCTCCAGCAGGACCAGCTCTACAAGACGCTTGACCGTATCGACCGTTGGTATGCCATCTTCAAGGAAGAAGCGGAACGGTACCGGGAAATCAAGAGCTTCAAGTATGAGGATAACGGTAAGGTCTCCATACGGAATTTCTATTTCAACAACAGCGGGGAGGATGACTATACCCACAACGAATTCAAACCGTTTGACCTCATCAACGAGCTTGCGGACAACAACTGCAATGCCAACGCGAATTTCGCGAATCGCATCATTTCCTATTTCAACAGGACCTACAATGTAGACGTACCCATTCCTGTAATCGACGAGAAGGCCATGCGCATGGGATTCCGTCCGGTCTACCAGACTTACGTGGACATGGTCATTGAACACCTCGGCGGAAAAAGTTTCCGTGAGACCGCAGAGGAAGAACTGCTGGCCCGTTTCCTGAAAACGGTACAGCCTTCCCGCTGGAGCAAGGTGAAGCCCGAACTGAAAAAGGACAAGATAACTTTCCCTGACATCGTGTCCTGGGACAGCATCCATCTGGAATACCACCGGGAATATGAGTTCTCGTATGACTGCGGAAGGAAAGTGGACATTTTCTGCGAAGGTATCGCATACGGGGCAGATGACGTGATAAACGGTTCAAGCGGTATGGTCATCGGCCTTGACAGACGCGATGTGGATATAACCGAATGGTACAACCTCACCCTGAGCAACGCAGAACAGATCAAGTTCTACAAGAACGGACGCATCGACGTACGCTTCAAGGACAGCCAGGCCGCAGAGAACTGCTACAGAAGGCTGCGGCTGGATGAAATCACACTCAGAGAAGAGTGATTCATGAAATACTTATTCAGACACCCCGTAAGACATCCTTGCGGGGTGTCTTCGTTTCCAACCATTAAAAAAGAAAAGACATGTATGCCATCATACCCCAACAGATTCCCCAGGACAGGCGTGCCGAGATCAACGAGAAAATCCTTTTCGCCATAGACTCCGGCAAGGACCTCGTTCCGAAGGAAAGCATCTACAACTGCTACACGGGAATCGGAGGACTGCACAACCTCAGGCAGTCGGATTTCACCAGCTACCATGAATACGCCGAGGCCAAGAAGGAATTCGAGATGGGACAGTTCTTCACCCCGCACGACATATGCCGGAGCATGGTGGAGACCCTTTCTCCGACATCGGCGGAAATGGTACTTGACATGTGCTGCGGCATGGGCAACTTCTTCAACCATCTGCCCAACCTGCACAATGCCTACGGATTCGACATTGACGGCAAGGCGGTGGCCGTTGCCAGATACCTCTACCCGGAAGCTCATATCGAGAAATGCGACATACAGCTGTACAATCCCGAACAGCGTTTCGACATCATTGTCGGAAATCCGCCCTTCAACCTGAAATTTGATTACAGGCTGTCGCAGGAATTCTACATGGACAAGGCCTATGACGTGCTCAACCCTGCCGGAATCCTGATGGTCATCGTCCCTCTCTCCTTCATGCAGAACGAGTTCTGGGAAAAGACACGCGTGGCGAAAATCAACTCGAATTTCTCCTTCATCGGCCAGACCAGGCTGGAACATTCAGCCTTCTCTACGGTGGGCGTGCAGAATTTCGCAACAAAAATCATGGTATTCCTCCGCCGTTCCCTCCATATTGAAATGCAGCCCTACAACGCGGAAGAGTTTGTCAGCATGGATGAGCTGAAGAAACGCATAGCCGAAGTGCGGAAAATGAAACACCGGCTGCGCCTCCAGCTGATGCGGGAGTGCAACCATATAGACAAAGAAGAGCTGGAACAGTTCGAGTACAGGCTCGCCAAATACATGTACGAGCTGAAAGCCCATGCCGTGCTGAACAGGCATGTCGAAAAGGCGGAGGCGCTGGTGTCCAAATTCCGCAACCAGAAACCGCCGGAAAATGCCACCCGGGAACAGATAAAGGAATGGGAACGCAAGAAGCTGACCACCGGCAAGGTTCTCGGCATCATCCGCAGGTACATCACCTCGCAGAACGTGGTGCCGCGCAAGGAAGTGGCATTGGTGAAGACATCCTACGGCTTCAAGCTGAAGCAATATGCCCCGCGTCTGCTTGACAAGGTCACGCACAAGGCCGCAGGCATCAACGACCTCATACTCGGAAGGGCCGAACTCCCGATGCCGGAAAACGTCACAGAAAAGAACATGCGGCAGATCCGTGCCGCCAGTAAACTGATACGGCGCAAACAGAGGCAATACGAGACCCAGAATCTCCAGTTTGCGGAAATGCGGGAAGATGCCGGCCTGAAGGAATACCTGGACCGCACCACATTCATCAACAAGGACGGTGAAGTCTGCGAATTCACGGACTTGCAGAAACACGACCTGAACCTCGTGTTGCAGAAACGCTACGCCCTGCTGAACTGGCAGCAGGGTTCAGGCAAGACCGCCGCCGTCTATCACAGGGCGAAATACCTGCTCAAGTTCAGAAAGGCAAAGAACGTCATCATACTTGCCCCGGCCATCGCCACCAACATGACCTGGATACCGTTCCTTACCATAAACAAGGAACGCTTCCGTACAATACAGACCGCCGGCGACCTCAACAACATACCGGAAGGGACATTCCTTGTCGTCTCCACCTCCATGCTCCGGAAACTGAAAAGAGGACTGATGCGTTTCGTGAAACGCACTTCCGGCAAGCTGTGCCTTGTCTTCGACGAGTCGGACGAAATCACCAATCCCACATCGCAGCGTACAAGAAACATCCTGTGCATATTCAGGAGGCTCAGGTACAAGATCCTCGACACGGGAACAACCACCCGCAACAACATCGCGGAACTGTACAGCCAGTTCGAACTACTCTACAACAACTCCGTAAATATGATATGCTGGAGCCCGCAGGTCTACCACGAAAACAGGGACCACGAGATAGAGGAAGAGAACAACCCGGATTACGGAACACCGTTCCCCGCCTTCAGGGGGCATGTCCTTTTCCGTGCCTGCCACTGTCCGGGGAAAGCCACTGTATTCGGCATCGAGAAACAGAACCAGGACGTGTACAACAAGGACGAACTCTCCGAACTTATCGGCAAAACGGTCATCACCCGTAAATTCAGGGACTTCGCAGGAGAGAAATACCGGATACGGACACATACCGTCCGTCCCTCGGAAGGAGAACACGAGGTATACCGTGTCATCATCGAGGAATTCTGCCGCATCTGTGAGCTGTACTACAACAGCACGGGAGACACGAAAAAGGATGCAGGACTGAGACTCATGAGGCAGATCAAGCTGCTTATCAAAGCCTGTTCGGTACCTCACCTGATAGAGGGATACTACGGTGACAGTTATCCTTCCAAGACCCGCTATATTGAAAGGCTCATAAGGACAATACCGGGTAAGGTTGCCATCGGATGTACCACATTGGCGGCCTTCGACCTCTACGAGAGCTATATCCGGGAACATTTTCCCGACAGACCTGTATTTGTGGTCAAGGGAGATGTAGCCTTCAAGAAACGGCAGAGCATCGTGACCGAATTCGACTCCACCATCAACGGCATCCTGATATGCACACAGCAGAGCCTGAGCAGCTCCGTGAACATACCTACCTGCAACGACGTGATACTGGAATCCCTGCAGTGGAACATCCCCCGTATGGAACAGTTCTACTTCCGTTTCATCCGTCTCGATTCCAAAGAAATGAAGGATGTCCACTACGTCACCTACGAAGATTCGGTCGAACAGAACCTGATGGCACTGGTACTGACCAAGGAGCGTCTGAACGAATTCATCAAGACCGGTGAGGTCAAAGAACAGTCAGAAATCTTCGAGGAGTTCGACATCACAATGTCTGTCATCGACAGCCTGCTCATCCGCACGCAGGACAGTGAAGGCAAAATACACATCAGCTGGGGAAGCCAGCGCATAACAGAATAAATATGAACCGTATGAAGAAGACCGGGAGTTCCATTCCCACCGACAAAGGTAAGCCGCGTCCCCATCGGCTGAGCAAGGTCAGGCCGCAGGCGGTTTTCAGGAAAATCATCCTCGCGGAGCTGCGGTATTTTCCCGAAAAACCCTGCACAGCCGGGACACGGCACCTTGTCGAGGTCGGTGGAATGGAATCCCCGGCATCCACATACATAAAAGACAAGTAATATGGATCTGAACAATGCAGAGATTGCCGTGACCACACAGCATCTCATTGACATAAAGGATTACAGGGACTACTGGCTGCACCTGTCCGACTACAGCGACATGGGCGAGTTCCTGAGTGCCTGTTCCGACCTGTTTCCCGGGGAAAAGGAACCGGAATACCGGTATCCGAAATGGGAAAACATTCCGGACACACTGATCAGCCGTGAATGGCTCTGTCCCAACTTCTTCGAGATCAGGGATGCCCTTGAAAGGCTCGAAGAGGAAGAAACGGAGTTTTTCATAAGCTGGAGCAGAAGTTACGGATATGACATCACCACGGATGACCCGCACATGATGGTATCACACTACCATGACCTGTACGGGGATACCGTCACGGAAACGGAAGAAGACGCGGACACGGGAGAAGATGCCCTGATATACACGGGCGTATCAAGCTACTACTGCGACATGCTTCCATTCCGTTACGAAATATTTGATGACAATTATGACTAAAAGACAAAAGATATGGAAATCAACTTCAAAGGACCTGTAATGCCTATCGACCCATACTCGCAGCTGGCATTCGTGGAAATACTGAACATACTACTGACGGCGGGACACATCGTGGATGTGAACCGCTTCCTCATAAGCAGGAATGTCAATCCGCAGTTCGGCTCACTGTCAGGCTATTTCAGATGGTCGTTCGCCGGAGACCATTTTACCCTCTGGCAACGCACGGACTACAATTCAACGCTATGTTTTAACCACAGGATACTCGATCTGCCTTTCGGTGTCCTGGCAGCAAAAGACAGCGGGAAAGACAAGGAAACGGCAAACTGAAAATGAAACGATATGGAAACTACGATAAAAATACCCAACCGGGAAATCGCGCTCGCGGCATTTGACAGGCTCCGCCGGGAAAAAAGGAAGGATGCCGCACTGAGGCTGGCCGGGTGTATGCTCAGAGGGACATACATATCCCTCGGCATCGGTGATACCGACTGGGAAATAGACACCGCACTGCACAAATGCGGCGGTGAGCCTAAAACCGGATACGGTCATATGGCACATTTCCACTTCGACGGCGAGACGGAAATGGAAACAGAGAAATATGAAAGGCTCAAGGAAGAGTACGAATGACAAGGGAGCGGCCGAAAGGTCGCTCTTCTCATTTATAAACGACATGTACGGGAAACAGAATCCTGCCGTACACAGGTAACAGAAATGGAAGAACAGGAAAGACTGACAATGGAACTCGTGAAATCGCTCATGGACAAGTCCTACACGCTGGTATGGGTGGACTACAACGACAATCTCGACAACTGCCGTGACACCATCCAGAAGTGTCTGGAAGAAAGGAGCTGTGAAAGTCTGTGGGAGAAAGTGGACGAATGGTACGGTGACGCCGAATGGGAAGCTGTCCGTGAAATCGTCTCAAAGCTGAAGGATGAATGTATCCGTTTCCATGATTTCGGGGAAGAGGAAGTGGACAAGTTCTTTCAAGAACACGAAGACGAAATCAGGGAAGAAATCTATGACAGAAACGACTCTGACACGCTGAAAGAACTTCTCAAAAACACGGATGACATCCCCGTGCGTGTCGAGATGCTGTCAAACTACGACTGCATCAATTCCAACTGGCTGGAATCGCAGGAAGGATACCGGTACAAGGAATCCTATTTCGGGGATATGATAGACGCGCTGAACCTCAATCCAGCCAAAGTGAAGAAAATGCTGGTGGAGAAAGGCTACACGGTATATGGCCGGTTCCCCGACAAAAAATACAGGGACGGCAAGGAACAGGTATCCTATGAACAGTTCTACCATGAACTTATCAACTCCTGCTGCGGTGCCAACCTGCTGACCTATATCGGCAAGGTAAGCCTGCAGGAACTTTATGATGCCGGATTCTCGCTTGGGGAAGTCATTATTCCCAAAGGCAACTGCTGCGGCATCTTCAGCTCCATGTACGGCGGTGGAAGCCTCCTGGAAATGGAACTCCTGAAAGATGTCAGACTGAAACTGGAAGTCAGGGACTATCACGGATTCCGCTTCCGTCTTGACAGCGAGAACTCAAAATATGAATGCTCCATCAAGCATGTGTACGGGGTATGCGATTCCTTCTTCGGAGAAAAGATAGGTCTTGTCGCTTCATAAATCAAGTATGGTCAATTAAAGATATCAAATCATGGAAAAGAAATATGCAATCATCCTATTCAAGGGAAAAGAATACCTGTGCGGACACGAAGACGGCTGCCATTACGATGTGTCCTGCCCGGTGAGGACATTCACTGAAGGAGAAGACGACTTCAAAATTCAGGAATCCGGGAAAAACCGGTCTGAAAGGACATTCCGGTACCATGGAAAGGAATTCAGGCTTGTCACCGGCTTCTACCCGAACGGATGGCCGGTTCTGAGTCTGGAATCACCGGACAACGGGGAACTATACACGGTACTTACCGTCAATCTGGAAGACTCTCCGGCATTCGGGATTCCCGACCAGGCATTCATTGACATAAACAACAATCCGGAAGCGATGGAATTCCTCATAAGGAACAGCCTTGCCGAAGATACGGGATACAGACGCAAAAGCGGATGGGTAGAATACCCGATGGCCAAACTGAACCTGGCTGAACTGTACCGGTTGTCACCGGAATCGTTCGAGAACCAAGAATAAGAATCAACAATAGAAATCATTAACCAAATCATAGGAATTATGGCAAAGTACGATGTAAGAGTAAGGTACACCTTCGAGGGTACCTACAAGGTCGTGGCGGAAGACCGCGACGAGGCGGAAAGAATTGTAACGGAAGACTGCGGTCTGGTATTGGGCGGAAACATCCACACTACCCGCGATGATGACGAGGTGACAGACTGGAGATTCGGCTCTCACCCCGACATGCAGATCCTTTCTTTCAGGGAACGGGTTGACAAAGGCAAGGTCAGATACACGTCCATGTGTTTCAACGACAGGATTGAAGAACTGCGTAAGGACATAATCGGAGCCATCAGGGAGCTGCTTGATACGCACGGACTGAAAGAAATCTCATTCTGTGACAGCAATGACGATCCGGTATGGGTCATCTGGTTCGGGAAAAACGGCGATCCATATGAATGCCGGGTAACGAAGCTTAAAGTTACGGAGGATAGTATGACAGTAATCGCATTGGAGAAGGAAAGCGGGGACGAAGTGGCCTGCTACACTCCCTACGACCTTGGAGCCAGCAACATTGATTGGCTTAATCAAATGTACGAAGCAGTAAGGCTTCAACTTGAAAATACAAAAGGAAACTCTTGAAACGAAAGACAATATGGCAACAAAAATCAATATGGACAGATACGTCTGGGAAGGATGGACTGTCGGAGCGTTCATCAGGGAATTGGCCCCGCAGGTGGAAATGATCATGAGCGGGCAAAGCTGGAGGGAACCTTTCAGGAACAAACAGGAACTGGCGGACTGGTGCAGGGACAACCAGCCCTATTACAAGAAAAGGATCCCTGAAGTGAACAGCTATTTCGCAAGGATGTATAACATTAAATAAAAACAACATTATGAAATATCAAGCGGAAAATGCAGTCTCCAGCTTCTTCTACTATATGTGGAATGCCTGGTGCGAGGAAGAGTGCAGGACAGTATTCAAGGAAATGCACCCACACTTTTGGGAAAAATGGTCTCTGATGACGGACAAGGGAATATTCGGAGCCGCTGAACGGTTCTATGCGGAACTGACGGACCGTTACAGGGAAAAGCTGGTGGAACGGGCCGTCAGCCTGTATGACGGCAAAGCCAGACGCAAACACCCGGACGATTCCGAAATCAAGGTGTGCAATGATTGCGGTTCAACGGAGATTGAAATCCAGGCATGGGTGGATGTAAACACGAATGAATACCACAGTGACGTGGACGATGACATCTGGTGTTCCCGGTGTGAGGATAATGTGGAGACCTGCTCCAAACAATCCTTTCTGGAAAAGATGCAGGAATGGTGGAAATCCAACAGCACCGATAACCTTGAATACCTGACCGGATTCAAGACATCCGATTTCCCTTCAGCCAATTCCGGACAGACATTCGCCGAGGCCGCCGACGAATGGTGGAACGGCAAAAACTATGACGAGAAGAGGAACATATACCTGACAAACAATTAAAGACAACGGCTATGGCACGGAACATCATTGACCTGATCTGCAACTCATGCAGTTGCGGCAAGGAAGAGGCACAGGAATACCTGGACGACGAGATAAGAAACCTGCAGGAACTTCAGGAAGACAACGACCTGAGATGCGAAGACTTCGAAATCGCGTGCAGCAACCTCGGACTCGACCAGGACTGGCAGATATATTTCATCAACCGTCTTGCGGGACTTTAATATCTACACTATGACTTATTTTCAGAACATACACTCACTGGCGGAGCTGAAAAAAGAATACCGCCGTCTGGCAATGCTTCACCACCCGGACAAGGGTGGTGACACTGCCCTCATGCAGCAGGTGAATACCGAATTCGGAAAGCTGTTCGAGGTCTGGAAAGACAAGCCTTGCGTTTCCACAACCCCGACAGGCTACGAACACGACTTTCAGGATGCCACCGCAAAGGAATACACCGAATACGTATACAATGAATACCGCTGGAAAGGGCGCAACTACAACGGGCAGTCCGCGCCGGAAATCACGGAACTGGTCAGGGCATGGCTCAAGGAGACCTATCCGAGATACACCTTCTCGGTCCGCAGGGACGGATACAACTCAATCCTTATCCGGCTGATGAAAGCGGACTTCGAGGCTTTCACCAGAGAATCCGGCAAGGTACAGGGAGACATCAACCACTACAACATCCAGGCATCGGACAGTCTGACCGACCGGGCCAAGGACGTGATGACAAACGTCAGGGATTTTGTGATGTCATACAATTTCGATGAAAGCGACCCCATGACCGACTATTTCCACACCAACTTCTATCTCACGCTCGGAATCGGCAGCTACAGACAGCCGTACCGGATGGAACTGCCGAAGATTACGGGAAAAGACACTCCTGAAGTGTTCAGGTATCCCGAAGGACCTGCACACAAGGCTGTGCGCCAGGCACTGGGCAAGGCCCGGTTCGGCTTCATCGAGAGTCGGAGACATATCGGGGAAATGATACTCGGAGAGGACTTTTACGGCTCACAGGGCGAACATTATTTCTGGCCCAAGGAATATTCGAGTGCGAAGACGGCACAGAAACGCATCGGGAAACTGGAGGCAGCCGGAATGCGCTGCGAACTGACAGGCTGCAACGGCGGATACATACGCCTGCTCGGATATACCCCGGAAACGGAAAGCAATCTGGAACGGGAAAGGCAGGAATATGCCACTGCATACCGCACATGGCAATCAAGGCGGAATTTTAAAACAACTTAAATCAAAATTTATGGATACGGAAAATTTGAACAAATGGTGGTACTCGTTGCCGGAAGAAATCAGAAAAAAACTATATGTACAGGAAGGTACCGATGTATGGAATGACCTTGACATGTCGGCACGGGTTGCCATGTTCCGGTATTGCCGGATGAAAATATTCGGGATAGGGAAAAACGGGGATATGGAACGGTCGCTGCTTATCGAAACGGTATGCGGACTGGCGGATATCGCCCTTGTAAAAGAGAACGGTCTTCCACTTGAGGACATGTGCGATGACGAGGGCGAATTCCTTGAAGAATATCAGGATCAGTTCAACACGGTTTATGACCGTTATGAGGCGGTGCTGGCAAACATGGACTGGACAAACTGTTGTACCGACATGGAAATATCCGTCCGGGAAATAATTGAGCAGCTGGAAAAAACAGGCTACAGCCGGGTGGACATTGATACGGACAGTAGAGCCGCAAAGACTTTCTACACCTACCGTGGCGGGGTTCATATCAACGGTACGGAAAATCTGTCATTCCATATCGTACCGCCACAGGACAGCTTCGGACTGGGACGGTTTGCAATATGCGCTACCCGGAACGGGGAAAGCTCACAGCTGGGGACAGACCATGCCCCGTTCTTTTTCCGGCGGCTGCTTGCCTTTCTCAAAGGTGAGAGAAAAGAGAATGAGATAATAGATGAAATTTGTAACGACAGAAAAACTGAATAGAAATATGAAAACAAAAGTATTGAAATACAAGTTTGATGGCAACACCATCGTTGCCCCATACATGGAACTTGAGCCGTATGCGGAGAATGTATTCATCTCGCTGGCAAGAAAAAACGAATACGGAAACGAAAGTGAAGACAGTTTCCATGTAATCTGCAAGATAGGTGATGTCCATTTTTCCTGCGGACAGTATTCACGCAGAATCCTTGACAAGGAGGGGCACCGGGAAGAAGCGGCGACCTATTGCAAGAACTGGATTGAAAACACCCTGAAGGATGCGGAGGATGGAAAAATCATCCCCCTCTTGTCTGTCCATGTATTCAATGCACTCGGTCTTGACTCCACTCCTTTGATACAGGCCCGTGAGGAATATGCAAAAAAGCAGGAAGAAAAGCGGCTGGAACGGAAAAGAAAAGAAGAACTGGAAAGAAAGGAGAAAGAAACCCGATGGCAACAGTTGCTTGACGAGAACAAGCGGAAATTCCTGGACGGTGAGAAAATAACGGCAGAAATGTTTCTTGAAATTACCGGAAGGGACGGCTTTGACATCCATATCAGAACCAAAGGGACATTCAACAGGCATGTGACAGCAATCGACAGGAACGGAACCGTCAGTTTCCGAAAATACAAAGGCCGCCGTACTCCCGACTTTACCGGGTGCCATAAGGTTGTGGCAGACTATCTTGCATTTCTTGCCGGAAATGAAATCAGAAAATAAGATCCAAAGCGGTAACAGCTCTCCTATGCAACTGTTACCGCTATTATCTGAATTTTACAGCTTTCTGTTCAGTACCATCGCCAAGGGATATATAAACTGGTTATAAACCTTGAGCTTCTTCAGATCCAGCACATACCCTGCATAGGGGTTGGTACAATCCGAATAGAAAAACACGTCGGTAAAACCCGCATGTTCCTTTATGATTTCCCCTTCCAAGGGAATCTCATCCACATCAAAATCCTCCAAAGGCAATTCCTCCAAGCGGGCATGTTCCTTATTGCCCAACACATTGAGGTTACGGTTGAACAGCACGTATCCTCCTTTACGGTAATCCACACGCATACCATACGGACGCTCCACAAGGAAAGCATCCGCAGCTTTCTTTATATAATCTTCCATGATTTTCAAATTAGGATTTGCAAAAGTACACCATTCCTCCGGCAATGACGAACAAATCAGAGAGAATATCACCATAACATGTACGGAAAACTACAGCATATACCCCTTGTATATTTTATTTCCCTCCCTGCAAAGGTAGTCCCGTGTCCAATGTACCCGGACAAGGTCAGGCCCCTGCGGGGTTGGCTGAAAGAAAATCATCCTCGCCGATGGCTGCGGTATTTTCTTTCGCCAAACCTTGCGGGTACGGCCACGGGACAGTCAGGCAGGCGAGAAATAAAAAATACCGGCTCCCGGAGCCGGACGTGTTTAACAGATAAAATACAATGAGTCATGAAAATCCTAAATGAAGAACATTTCCAGAATGTAAAACGCTATGCCGAATCCATCGGTGACACCTCACTCCAGAACTGTCTGGACCGACTGAAGAGCTGGGAAGACAATCCCGATCATCCAAGCGAGATTTCGCTCTACTATGACCATGCTCCTTATTCGTTCGGTTTCACACAACGCTATCCCGACGGAAGCATCGGCATTGTAGGCGGGCTGCTCTATCACGGCATACCGGACCGCTCTTTCGCCGTAACGCTGCAACCGTTCCACGGATGGCAGATACATACCTGAAAAATGACAGACAATCATAGTATTAACTTTATAAAATTCAAGATTATGGAAGCATTGGCAGTATTGGAAAAGCAACAGCAGTTTGATTTTCAGAACAACGGAATCGAAGTAATGAACCTTGAAACTCTCCAGCGTACCTACAAGGAGAATGATATCTATGGCAAGCCTGTCCAGGGCATCTATCACTATCAGGTCCTGCAACGTATGATGGACATTTGCGAGAAGTATAATCTCGATTACGAGGTGGAGGAAATCTTCGCCGCCCAGAACAGGAACAAGACACAGCCGGGGGTGAGCATTCTCCCGCAAGTGGAACAGACACATGGTGAAAAGGCAGTGGAAGCGCACATCCTCCGACGCATCTTCGCGACCATCCGGATCAAAGACTGGGAAACGGACGAGCTGACGACTACGCTGGTCGTCGCCTACCATCAGGACGGCATACAAGCGGCCATAGGCCCGTGCGTGAAGATATGCCATAACCAGTGTATCCTATCACCGGAAAGGAGCATCTGCAACTATGGAAAAAACAAGGTGACAACGGAAGGGGTATTCGAAACGGTGGACGGTTGGCTGGCAAACTTCGAGGTGAACATGAACGAGGACATTGCAAGGATTCAGCGGCTGAAACGCAGAATCGTCTCCCCGGAGGAAGTGTATATGTATATCGGGCTGCTGACAGCGTTGCGTGTCTCCCACGACAGTTCGGACAGGAATCTGTCATCCTCGGTTGAAACCTACCCGCTGAACCAGAGCCAGATTTCCATCTTCACGGAAGAGGTGCTGAAACTGGTCCGCGAAAAGGGACAAATCACCGCCTGGGATTTGTATAACGTAGCGACTGAAATATATAAGCCGGGCAGAACGGATTTCCCGGCACTGATTCCGCAGAACGGAGCAATGGCGGAACTCCTACTTTCCCGTCTGCCCTCAGAGGTGGAAATACAGGATGCCGTTCTGGTAGGCTGAACAGCTACAGAATGAAATATTCATATTATTTTTGCATAGAAACAAACCAATGACATATCAACAACCCGGACAGGCGTTCATAACCGACGCTGTCTTTACTATATAATCTTAACAATATGACTTGGAAAAAAGCAAATATCATCATAGACGGCCGAAAGATGGAAATCCCGGCCCCCGACATCATATCGGCAAGCCGCAGCACGGACATCCCGGCATTCTATGCGGACTGGTTCTTCCATCGGCTCGAAACCGGCTATTCCGTGTGGAACAACCCGTTCAACGGAAAAAAGAGCTATATCTCTTACCAGAATACAAGATTCATAGTGTTCTGGTCGAAAAATCCCAAACCTCTTCTTCCTTATCTGCCGATCCTGAAAGAAAGAGGTATCGGTTGCTATATCCAGTTCACTTTGAATGATTATGAGGAAGACGGACTGGAAACCGGTGTCCCTCCGCTGACAGAACGTATTGAAACATTCAGGACTCTTTCCGATATATTGGGCAAAGAAGCCGTAATATGGCGGTTCGATCCGCTGATACTCACAGACAACATATCCGTGGATACTCTGATTGAAAAGATCGAACGTGTAGGAACGGAGATACACAATTGTACGGAAAAGCTGGTTTTCAGTTTTGCAGACATAGACTCGTACAGAAAGGTCAAGGCCAACATGACAGACAGCGGAATCCCATATCATGAGTGGAATAAAGAAAAAATGGAGGAGCTTGCCGGAAAACTGACGGTACTGAACCGTAACAGAGGATGGAATCTGGAGCTGGCTACCTGCGGCGAAAATCTGGATCTTGGCAAATACAGGATATCCCGTAACCGCTGCATCGACGGTGACCTTATAGCACGTCTGGCATGGAAAGACAAGGAGCTGATGTCCGCATTGGGCGTCATCATACAGGAAATGCCGTCTCCAGCCTTTTTCGACATGAATGACCTTCCTTACGGTGCCGTGATTCTCCCTGGCAACAAATACTTCGTCAGCAATCACAAAAAGGATCCGGGACAACGCACCTCATGCGGATGTATGGCAGCCAAGGATATCGGGGAATACAATACCTGCCCCCATCTCTGCGAATACTGCTATGCAAATTCAAGTAAAAAATCGGCAATCATGAACTGGGAAATGCACCGGCAGAACCCTATGGCGGAAACGATAACCGGAAAGTAAAACAAAAGACGAGGAAGAAACTGACAGTCAAAAGACTGAAAGATTCTTCCTCATTTTTTATTCCTCAAAAAGCAGCATGTATTCCACCTTCCTTCTCCGTTCAATGCTCGGCACTACCTTGCCTTTGTAACACCGGAAAGAAACATACTCCTTATAGATATTCCGGTCTCCTGCCTCCAGTTTCTTCAACAATTTACTTTTGGGCATCTTGCCGTAACCTTTCAGACGGTATGCCCCGACATTATAGCTCAAAACAGCGGCAATCAGCGAATCACGTCCCAGGTAACTGAACATACGGCACAGCTTGCGTAAATCCGCTCTCAGGATTGAATCCCCCTGTTCTTTTGTAATGTCATTGGTCAGCCTTTCCCCGGGAAGGACCTTATGCCCGTACCCGACATAAGGCCAGTGTCTTTTTTCTCCATGCCAGCCCTCATAGCGCTTGATACACTCTACGGCAAGGCTGAACCTGTCCTGTTTCTCCTTTACCGGATTCTCCGCCCGCAACGGTATGCTCCCGAAGCAGGCTATGGCGAAAAACGCCGCAAACAATTTTGCTCTTATTCCCATAGGCAGGTCAGGTTCATTGTGATACGATAACGACAGGTAATTCCTTGCCGCCGGAAGTAACCACGGTATCCTCGTCCTCCGTCTCATTGTTGAAATCGAAGGTCAGCTGGAAAAGCTGTGCCGGCTCGCTGTTGTCCTCAAAATAGATGTCAATGCTCTGCTGGTCCTCACACTCTGAGGTGTAATAAAGGCGGAACACCTCCCTGTCCAGAGGATAACGGTCGTTGGGCAGCAGCACCATCCCGTCGTCCATGCGCAGCTTGCCTTTGCCGTCCGGCTGGAAATAACGGATGGTATATCGGGCATCAGAGAACCGTCCTTCCCGTTTCAGTTCACAGCGGATTTCCACGGTTTCACCCTTCACAATACGTGTGGGAACCGGCATCGTCTCCACCGTAAAGGGATAGGACTGCTGCACGTCAAGGTCATCGCTGCACGAGGTCAGTATACCGAAGGTCAGGCCCATCAGGGCGCATACAAGGGCATACAGCCCTTTTCTGTTCATATTAGGTTTCATATTCATTTCTTGTTTTAACGGTTTATAAAAAAATTACTGTTCAGGCGGAAAATTGCTTTCCAGGTATTCGTTCAGGTCCTTGCATCCGGCATACAGGTCGGAACAGTCGTCAATCCTGTCACCGTAGCGTTTCCGGAGGACGGCCAGCGTCCTTCTTCCGGCATCGTCATTGTCCAGGTAGCACCGGATCTTCCCGTAATTGTCCAGATAAGGAAACGAGCGTTCAAGCATGGCCACCGAATTGAGGACCAGATAATCCTCACCGCGGCTGATGCCGAGTACCTTCCATGAAAGAAAGTCGATGAAGCCCTCAAACAGGTTGCAGGTAAGCGAGCCATTGCGGATAACCGAAATATCCTTGGGCGGCAGACACCATTTCATGAATCTGGTCCGAAGCTCATAGCCTCCGCCCATATTCCTGAAACCGACGGCGAAATACCGCTTGCCGTACAGACGGAACCGTACTTCCTCGCACTCCGCACGGGCGATTTCGGCGGGAATGCCGCGTCCCTTCAGATAGCCGAGCAGGACATTACAGTGCAAGGGACCGCAAACCACCTCCTCAAAGCGGGAAGGCTCCTTGCGCCTTTCTGTCCTGACACTTTCCTTTTCTCTTTTCTGTCCGGCATATTCAGGTATTGTGCCTCCATAAACTCCGGCGATGAACCTCGCCTGTGCCATGAAGCCGTCACTTCCTGAAAGTTCCCCCGCAAGGGTGAAGATGTCGCCTCCATGCCCGGTACCGAAGTCATGCCATACACCCTTACGGGTATTCACATGGAACGAAGGTGCCCTTTCCTCACGGCACGGGGAGAGATACCAGCATTCGTCGCCATGCCTTCTTACGGGCTCATGTCCCAGACGGGACAGGAATTCCTCAATGGGAATGCCTCTTATCATCTCTATATCCATAGGCGTCTAATTGATGATGAAACGGACTCCAAGCCCGAACTGTGTCGTGAACTTTCCCAGAGAACTGCCCCATAGCACTCGTTCGCGCACATGGGCAAGCAGCACGATACGGTCCGTCACATAGCTTTCCAGCTCCAGCGTCAGGGCTCCGCCATAGACGAAGGCATCCCGGTGGGAAAGCATGGAACCGTCATACAGAACCTTTTCTCCCCAGTTCAATGTCTCATATCCCACCAGGGCGGAACCGCCAACAGAAAGGAAGAATATCTTCGCCGGGTCGGACAGGAACTTTAGGTAATAGCCGCCCTCGGCAGTAAACTGGGCCCGTGGGACGGAAGTCCCGCGATAACCGTAGTTCTTCAGCAGGTATTCCACACCAGCCACCCAATGGTTGGCCCTTTTCGTATATCCCGAAACGGCAAAACCCGTGTACCAGTCAACCGGTGATTTCAGGTTTCCGGCAAAGCCTCCCCTGAGTTCCACGCCCTTCATTCCGGGAAGGTAACGCTGGGCGTATGCCTGCCCCGATGACAGGGCAAGCGATACGCATACGGCAAAAAGGAACAGATACTTCTTCATGGTCATTTCACTTTAAGTTCATTGATCACCCTCGCTCTCACGATGTCCTCACTCTCCACGGTGAAGGTCTGGTGACGGCCTCCGCTCTTCTCGTGCATCTCCACCACCAGCATCTTGTCGGCGGGAATGGTGAACTTGTCAAAGACAAAGACGGTACGCTCATCCTTCTTTCCGGCGACAGCCGTGGCATAGTTGTAGGCACGCAGTGGAAATATCACCTGCTCCTGGATAGCCGTGCGCTTGAGTACCTTCTTGTCCACAATCTTGAACGTCACGAAATCCACCTCATAAGGCACGTTCGACGTGTTCTTCACCTGGGTGTGGAAATAGAGCAGCCCGTTGTGGGTATAGAGTCCGCGCAGCAGGTACTGGATGCCGAACGCCTTGCTTCCGATATGCTTGATGTGGCGTCTGTTATCCTTGTGGATGGCCTTGGAAATAAGGTGTACCAGCTTGGGCGACTCGCTGCCGAGTTCCTTCAGGTAGATGTCAAGGGCATTGTTCGGGCGGTTCACCTCGCTGCCATCATTAATAAAATCGGCCATCTCGATGTTGAGCAGCAGAGGCTCGTCGGCATACTTCACATTGAAGGTGTAGAAACTTCCGCTTTCGGTAATCACCGACATGTTGGTCTCCTCACGGAAATTCTTTCTGGTAGCCTTTACCCTGATTACATTCTCTGAACCGTCCGCCTTGCCCGCAATCAGATTCGGAGAACCGAGATCCACGTAGCGGACAGCCGAGGGAAAGATGATATGGGTCGTCTTGTCATACGTCACTTCCAGACCGTAAGGCGGAATCATCCGGTCAAAGGTGAGCTTTCTGGACAGCCCGAGATAGAGGTCGCCGTCCTCCTGCTGCGGATAGATATCCGCCTTCAGGGTCAAATCATTTACGGCCGTGGTATCAGCCGACTGTGCATGTGCACTTGCAACGCCGCCTGCGAGGGCAAGCATCAAAAGAATCTTTTTCATGTCTTTACTGTTTTAATGGGTTATTGATTGTTGTTCTGATAAAGCATCAGTCCGTAGCCTGATTTGAGGTGTACCTTCTCCTCGCGCATCTTTTTGGAGATGTACTGCGACACGCCCTGTATGGCCCCTCGTCCAAGCTCGGAGAGAAGCTGGTCACCTGCCGACTGGTTGGTGATGGAGATGGTCGTGCCGAGATTCTGTCCCATGTTGGCGGCCACTTCCCGTACCGCATTAGCTTCCGTCGAACCGGGAATGAATATCCCGTCCTGTCCGTCACTGTCCAGCACGGTCAGTTCCACGGGAATGACATTGCCGTCATATTCGACCTGCAGGATTTCAATGCCAAGCCGCTCGCCCTGGATACGTCCCTCACCGGTCAGCAGGGTATTGCGGGGAAGCACGTATCTTCCCACACGCATGGCCTCCAGCAGCCTGAGACGCACGCTTTGTCCGCTGATGACGGTCTGGTCGCCATGCACGCAGGCCCGTATGGTATTCCTCGCCATCTGTGTCCCGGCACTGCCCACAGCCGTATGGAAGCCGATATCAGCACCGGAAAGCAGTCTCGCGAACTGTACCGAATCGGTAAGAGGCTGAGGAAGGGACGACACGACCGGAGAGGACACCAGCCCGACGGGAACGGCTTTCGCCTTCCTCTCCCTTGAGGGACTTTCCGTCTCCTGACTGTCCGCTGTTCCCGTGCTGCCGCCCGAAGGCATATATTTGGCGGCAAGTTCATAGGACTTCTCCAGCAGAGCCACCTGTTCCTCGTAGCTCGGTCCGGCCGTCTGCGCTGCGGCAGCCTGTCTGAGCTGTTCCACCTCTGCTTTCAGGGCTTCCTTTTCCGGATCTTCCTCAGGACTCTCGTAAAAACTGCCGAGAGTGGCGTTGATGTCGTTGTAAGCCGAGGCTGAAGAGGCGAAGGCTCCCGTCCTGCCGTTTCCTCCTGAATGGTACGCACGGCTTTCATTTTCACTTGCAATGTCCTGCGCCGGTTCTGTTTCCGGGACATTATCCTGTCTGTGTCCATCGGTCAGGGCGGAGAAGTCGGCCAGCGTACGCTTCTTCTCCTCCTGCCGGCGAATCATGTCTGCCTGCTCATAGGCAGCCATCTTGTCCGCCTCTATACCCGTACCTTTCGGATCGGGAAGTTCGGCATTGAAGCCCGTCTTCCTTTCCGCCTCCTGCCTGTCTTTTTCGGACGGGGCGAAAATTAACCACATGCACCCGAGGAACAGCAGGAACATGCCTGTGAAAACCAGATATTTCCTGATTTTCTGCTTCTGTTTCAATTTTTCTGCATCTGTACTCATAATCTTACTTGTTGAACTGGTTAAAAAACTCTTCCATCTCACGGACTTTCATATCGGAGAGGGTATCCGCAGGCACAAAGTCGGGAACCTCAAGCGGGGTTATCCTGATGATGTCCTGCCGGGCATCCTCCCGTCCGATGTCATAAATCGCACGGAAAATCATGTAGAAATTCACCAGCGCGAAAAGGGAAACCATCACGATGACGGCGATTGCCCTCTGACGGGGTGTGAGTCTGTCACAAAGGCCGCGCAGCCTGCCCCCGATACATTCCTTGAACTTTACATACATTTTTCTCATACATACATTGTTTTATCTGTCATACATTCTGATATCCCTGTTCTCCAGTACATGGAACCCTTCCAGGATGAACCCGTGCGGATTGTTGTCACTGCGGGTGGAATTCCGCAACCTGCCATGCGTGACAAGGCTGCGTTCCGTCACGCTCTTCTCACGGATGATGAAAAGGCGTGCGTATGTCATGACATCATACGGATAGGTGTTGAAGTCGCATTTCACGCTGTCTATCTCGATACGCTGGCTGACATTGCCCGAAATTATTCTATTGTAATAACCCTGTTCGGCCAGATCCCCGTAATGGGAATAGGCGGAACGGTCACTCAGGAACATGGCACGCTGCACGTTCCCCTCGATGGCACTCTTGTCAGGGGCCAGCGTGAAGAACAGCTCATGGAAACGTCTGACATGTTCCCTTGCCTCCACGGGACGGTTCTGCTCCAGGTCCTGCGAGAGGGCGAGCATGAGCGACTTTCCCTCATCCAGCACATAGATCTTCTGGCGCTGGGCTTCGGCAAAACTGTATGCCTTCCACACGGAATAGCCCACAAGCAGGGTGCAGACACCCAGATAGACTATTCCGAACAGGCGCAGATGCCGGAAGCTGGTCTCGATATTTTTCAATGATTTGAATTCCATTCTTATTCGTTTTATGATTGTTACTTGATTAGTCTTCCGGCCACATTTCCTACAGTAGCACCTGCGGCACCGCCCACAATGGAGCCTGTCTTGGAAGCAGCCTGATTCACGTTCTTGCCGTAATTTCCTGCTCCTCCACCGGCCTGCACGATCCAGTTGGCCACGGTCGGAATCGTGAAATACCCGATGATGCCGATAATCAGGAACGTGATGTACACGGCATTGGAACTGTCCGGAATGAAGTTGGGGTCGGACAGCTGCTCGATGTCCCTCTGAAGCATCAGGGTCTGTATGCGTGCCAGCACGCTGCTGAAAAGATCGGAGACGGGCAGCCACAGATAGATGCTGATATAGCGGACAAACCATTGGCTCAACGAAGCCTGGAATCCGTCCCAGCACGAAATGGCAAAGGAAATCGGTCCGAGAATGGAAAGGACAATCAGGAAGAATGTCCTTAGCGTGTCCACTACAAGCGCGGCCGCATTGAACATCAGTTCCAGCAGCTCACGGAAAAAATTCTGCACGGACTTCTTCATGTTGTACATGGCACGGTCCACATACATACCGCAAGCCTCGATAGCGTCCAGAGCTCCCAGTTCATCCAGTTTGTTGTCAAAAGCCTCCTTGTCCACCAGGTAGGCCGTCTCGGGATTCCTCCGCATCGCCTCAATCTCCAGCTTGTCCTTCTGCTGCCGATACTCATTCATGTCAAAGGTCTGCGTCTCCAGAATCCTGTGCGTTCCGGTCACGACGGGTGACAAAATGCTGTTGAGCGTACCCAGCACGATGGTCGGAAAAAACATGATGCAGATACCCAGAGCAAACGGACGCAGCAAAGGGAACACGTCAATAGGTTCGGCCCTGGCCAGTGACTGCCAGACACGGTACGCCACATAAAAGAGGGCTCCCAATCCGGCAAGGCCCTTGGCCACGCCGGTCATCTGCGAACAGAGCGGCATCATGTCCGTGTACAGACTTTGCAGGATCTGGTGCAGATTGTCAAAATTCACAGCCAACAATACCATAAGCAATCCTCCTTGAAATTACCAGTAGCGTTCGTTGGGTGAACCGTACAGAGCCATCACACGGTCGAGATCATTCTGTTTCTTGGCACGCAGGTACGACACGCCGATGTTCTTGTTGGTATAGTACTGCACCAGACTGCGGTATTGCAGCATGTCGGTATAACAGCGGTCGATGATGTCCATACGTTCCTTGTCGTTCATCGAAAGGCCGTTCTCGTTGACCACCGTCTTCAGGTCCGTCAGCAGATTGGCACTCTCCTCCAGCAGCTTCGTGTAGCCGAGGGCGATAGCACTCAGTTCCTCAGGGGTGAAATAAGGGTCACTGAGCATACGCTCATAACTGGTCACATAGATTTCCGTGATGTCGCCGACCATCAGGATGGTCTGCTGCACCTTGCGGGCATCGCGTACCAGATTCTTCACTTTCCTAAGGCCGTCATAATACTCCTTGCCCTGCTTGTAAATCTTGACCGTCTCCTGAAAATTGTTGAGCATGTTGCCAGCCGTCGAGGACGTGTGGACGATATTCTTGGCGGCATTGATGATGCCCTGGGCAAGATTCCCGGGATCGGTCACTACCCATTGGGCGTGTGCCCTGCCTGCCGAAAGGAGGCAGATACAGCATAAGGCTGTCAGAATTCTTTTCTTCATGTCGTTAATCTTTAATGGTTGATAAATCTTTTCCGTTAGTTCAGAGTCCCATCTTGCGGCCTTTCGGCTTAGGACGGACGGTGATGTGCGGTTTCCTCCGCAGTGTTGTTTCCGAGGAGACCGTGCGGGCAGGCCTGATATTCCTGAAGAACTCGTCCGCATAAGGACGTCTGCCGGTCATCCTGACAAATCGGGCATCCAGTTCCCGGTAAGCCTTCTCCGCCTGTTTCCGTATCACATCCTCCGGACTGCTCCTGTCAATGCCGTATTTCACGAGAAAATCCGGGCGGATATGTATCGGGTCATGTACGGAACCCGGCGAGGCGGCAATACTGCCCAGCCTCTCCAGTTCCCCGTTCAGCTTGTCAAGGTATTCAGCCGGAGGACGGGGACATACACTTTCAAAAATCTTCTCCACCGCGTGTGTCAGTCTTGCATCCACCTCCAGAATGTCGGGTACTTCCCCCGTCTGCCTCTTCCGCAGGTATTCGTCAGGAGCCATCCCTTCAAGCTGATGGAACAGACGGTAATCCTCCGTGAGCCCGTAATAGTCCTGTATGGAAAGAGGAATATTCCAGCCCTGCATCAGGGACCAGTAGAGAGATGACACGACCTCACGGCGTTTGCTTTCATTAGATTCCAGATCGCTATACATAAATTCAGAAGTTTAATGGGTTGATAAATGATTTCACTTTTTCCTCTTGCTCTCGGCCAGCTGCTTGATTGCCAGCTCGATATTGCCACCCAGCTTCCGGGTAAGCCGCATTACTTCAAGCTTTTCCGTCTCCTCGGTCGTGTAGGTGTAGGCTAAGCACCCAGCGCCTTGTCATATTTCTATGGTAGGTTTCCGAGTACTCGCCTCCGAACCGGACTTACAAGTCTCCCTGTATCCGGCTCTCCACTAATTAATTCAGTCTGATTCTTCGGTCGGGGTCTATTTTTGCATGACATTTTGAGCAGACAGCCAAAGTTTTTCGTCTTCGAGCTATCATTTTCTTTTCCCAGTCGGATTTACCTTTCAGGTCTTTAAGTTTGCGAACGTGATGCATTTCGAGTTTATCGGTAGCACCGCATAATTCGCAGACTTGGAGTTTCAGCCTTTCCATAAGGCTATTACGTCCACCTGTTATGGAAACTGTCCGTGGAATAGTGTCACAGTAAATATTCCCTGCAACCTTTTTGCGTTTGAAACCATCATGATAAAATGATTGGTAAAGTGTCTTACCCTTGCTATTTTCATATGCCACTTGGAAAACCTTGTTCTTTTTATATTTCAGAAGTATTTTCTTTACAGATGATTTGTATTTGTTCGCAAATACCTTATACATGCTGTATGACATAATGTGATAGAAAGAATTGATGACATAGCTATTATTGGCTATTGAGTAGTAATTATAGAACCCTCGGATTTCGGCATTGAACTGACTGACTATTTCCAAGTCATCCAAGTTCAGCATGTACGTTCTGACGATAGATTTCCAAACCTCTTTGCCATTGACAACCGCTATTCTTGCGACCTTGTAATCAAAGAGTTTCTTCCGCATCGTTTCAAAATTCAGGTACAAGACAGGCTTGTGTCCGAATGCCCTAACCGTTCTTCCGAACTTATCCTTACGTAAATCGTTACACCTGCGTATAAATACGTCATATCCGAGAAATTTCGCTGGTTTCTGCGCATTGGTTATCAGTGTCTTTTCATCTGAAAGTTCCAGTTTAAGAGCTTCATTAAGATAATTCTTAATATCCTCTTTTACTGTTTTGCAGTCTTCAAGACTACCGGTAATTCCAATCAGAAAATCATCTGCGTATCTCACGTATTTTAACCGTTTGATGCTGCTGTCCATTTCATTACGTGCCGGATAGTTGTTCCGTTCTTCTCGTAGCCGCTTAATTTCAGCGGTCATCTGTTCCTTTACCTTTGCATTTTTCTCATTCTTCAGTTTCTTTGCCAGTCGGTATCTCCGCTGTTCGTAGAGCTTGTATCGAGCGTCGCCTTTTCTCGTTACTCCTTTATTGAACTGATTGGTGTATTCCTTAATGTACTTGTCGAACTTGTCAAGGTAGATATTAGCCAGTATTGGGCTGATAATCCCGCCTTGCGGAGTTCCACTGTACGTTCTATGAAATACCCAGTCTTCCACATATCCGGCATTCAGGAACTTTCGGATAAGCCGCAAAAATCTTTCGTCAGCGATACGTTCCCGAAGAATATTAATCAATACGTCATGATTGATATTGTCGAAGAATCCTTTAATATCGCCTTCAATAAACCATTTCACGGCAGTGAATGTCTTTTGTATATCTATAAGAGCAGTATGACAACTTCGTTTGGGACGAAACCCATGCGAAGTATGTTCAAAACTACCTTCATAGATTGCTTCAAGTATCATTCTAACTACTTCCTGTACCAGCTTATCATCAAAAGAAGGTATGCCAAGCGGACGTTTTTTCCCGTTTTTCTTAGGTATGTACGTCCTTTTGGACGGATTAGGCTGATAAGTCTCATTTTTGAGACTATCAATCAATTGTTCAACTCGGTCAATGCTCATTCCGTCAATGGTTTCACCATCGGCTCCTGCCGTCATGTTGCCTGTCTTACTATAAATATTCTGATAGGCTACATAAAACATTTCCTCGTTAAACAGCACTCTATACAGCCGCTCAAACTTATAGTTCAAGTTACCGCTGTGTTTACTCAGACTGTTCAACACATTTTTTGGATTTCTCATGTCTCTCACATCTTCCTTTAAATTGTTAAACTTAATTAGCTGCTTCCCTTCGCCATGTACAGGGCGTTACCCTGCTCAGACTACTATGGAAGCTCCGTTGCCATGCCGGATATTCAGGAGCAGACCCCATAGCCGTACAACTGGCTTTCCGGTTTAGGCAATCCCCGTTTAGAAATTTGACGACTATTTGGCTTGACAGATTGTCGGATACGACTTTCGTCCTTTACTACTTATGGTAGTTGCCTTGCGGTAAGTTTATGCTACTCCTGCTACAAATCATCAGTGTAGTACCGCAACATGACGGTATAATTCCGAAGAATTATTCAACTGTCTTCCGTCATTGCCCAAGGATACGACTGCTCGGACTATCGTTCAACCAATACAGGCTTTATCCTCATATCTGTCATTTTAACTTGCCATTCGGTCGCAGCCTGACAGTTGGCTGACTTATGGCTTTACCAACGTGCTGTGTTCCCTTATGGGGTTTCCCCCTCCGGTAAGCGGTTGTTAATAGGCATTTTAAACACTTGCCCAGTCGCTTGCCAAAGCGACATTCGTCAAATTCCCTTTACGGGCGCACGCAGTACTCTTCCGGCGAGACCTCGGTGGCATAGACCGCCGACTGTGTTCCGCCGAGACCTATCCACACTTCCTTGTACTTGCGGGACGGGCTGTTGGCCATGTTGATGGAGAGAATCTGAGCACGTTCCTTGTCGGTCAGGCCCAGCAGGGACTGGATTTCATCGAACTTGTTGACATACTTCCTCTGGTCCAACAAAATCTTGCAGTCGCTGTTGTTGATGATGGTTCCCTTGACGATGGGTGACGAAATGATGTCTTCCACCTCCTGGGTAACGACAACAGCCTCTCCGAAAAACTTTCGGACGGTCTTGAAAAGGTAGCGGATATAGTTGCTCATATTGGCGGATGCCAATGCCTTCCAACATTCCTCAATAAGTATCATCTTTCGGATACCTTTCAACTTTCGCATCTTGTTGATGAAAGTTTCCATGATGATGATGGTGACAATCGGAAGCAGCACCTTGTTGTCACGAATATTGTCCAGCTCGAAGACAATGAAGCGTTTGCCAAGCAAATCAAGCTGTCTGTCGGAATTCAACAGGAAGTCATACTCGCCACCCTTGTAATAAGGTTCCAGCACATTCAGGAACCCCCACACGTCAAAATCCTTCTCCCGTGTACGCTTGGTCTTCAGGATTTCCTGATACTCGTCGCGGATGAACTCATAGAAGGTGTTGAAGGACGGAACCACGGTACTGTCCGTGCGTATCTTCTCCAGAAAGAGATTGACCGCGTTGGAGAGTGCCACCTCCTCGGCACGTGTCGGCGGCTCGTCGTCACGTTTCCACAGGGTAAGGATAAGCGTCTTGATGGACTCCTTTTTTTCGATATCAAAAGTACCGTCCTCCACGTAGAAAGGATTGAAGGCTATCGGATCGCTCTCCTCATAGGTGAAATAGATGCCGTCCTCGCCATGCGTTCGGGCATGGATAAGGCTGCACAGTCCCTGATAGGAATTTCCCGTGTCCACCAGCAGCACATGCGCTCCCTGTTCGTAATACTGGCGCACCATGTGGTTGGTGAAAAATGACTTTCCGCTGCCCGAAGGTCCGAGGATGAACTTGTTGCGGTTGGTAATCGTACCGTTCTTCATCGGCAGGTCGGAAATGTCCAGATGGACAGGCTTTCCGGTCAGACGGTCCACCATGCGGATGCCGAACGGCGAGAGCGAATCCTTGTAGGACGTTTCCCCGATGAACAGACACAGGGCCTGCTCGATGAAGGTGTAGAAGCTTTCCTCAGACGGAAAATCACCGGCATTGCCGGGAATGGCCGCCCAAAAAAGTGTCGGCACATCAACCGTGTTATGGCGGGGCTTGGCCTCCATCAGGGCAATCTGGCTGCCCACATCATTCTTGATACGCTTCAGCTTCTCCCGGTCGTCGCTCCATGCAAAGACATTGCAGTGCGCACGGATGGAAGTGAGTCCCTTGCTGTGCGCCTCGTTCAGGTACTCCTCAATCCATTCACGGTTGATCTGGTTGGAACGGCTGTAACGGGACAGCGAGTGCATGTTGCGGGCGGTCTGCTCGAATTTCCTCAGGTTCTCCGCCGAATCGTCTATGAAGAGATACTGGTTCACGATATGGTTGCACGTGAGCAGTATCCCTATCGGTGCGGCAAAGGACAGGCGGCAGTCACTGCGGTCCGTGGACAGCCGTTCATAACGGCTGTCCGTACCCACGGATGACGGCAAATCCTCAGTTTCAGAAAGGGTATGCAGACAGAGCACATTGTCACCGACCTTCATTTCCCCGGCTCCGAGAGTGATGTCCTGCAGGCTGGTCGTATCTTCCTGCGAAAGCGAAAAATACTTTTCGATAATGCCCGCGGAGGTTTCCGTACCGGTAATCTCTTCGTCCGTCAGCCTGACCATGCGGAGCAGACCGCTGTCGTTCACGATACGCTCGAACTGCCCACAGCATTCCAGGAAGCGTGCAACGGTATCCTTGTCCTGCATCTCCTTGGGGATGATAAACCCGCGCGTGAGGGCATTGAAACTGCTTGTCGTGCGGCTGTGTTCCTTCGTGGTCTTAGTCAGGAACAGATAGCAGGTATGGTTCAGGTACGGCCGTTCGTTGAAATGCCTTTCAAAGCTTCGGCTGAGGAAACTCAGGTCATCCCGGCAGATGTCAGGTCTGTAACTCTCCTCGATGAAGATATCCTGCTTGTGGACAATGCTGTAGTTCGGTAGAACCCGGACAGCCTTCGCCCATGTGGAATGGAGGGCCTCGTACTCGGCGCGAGTCAGCGTGAACACTTCCGGCAGCTCCAACCTGTAGGCCACGGTAATGTCGGCATCCTTGCTGATGATGCACCCGTGCTCGACGGCCATCAGCGGAAACCGGCTTTCCAGTGTGGCGGCTTTCATTACATTTCTCATACATTACGTTTTTTCGGGGTTGGACAAATCAACCGGAGGAAACCCTTCCGGTTGATGATGTAGCGGGGATGGCGGCGCAGCGCCTGCAATTTCATCAGTCCCCATTCACCGTATTTCGCGTTCAGGCGGAAAGTCACCCAGACAAGCACCGAAGCGCAGATGACACCGAAGCCGATACATACCCACTGGTCGATGCCTGCCATGTACATGATGACAAACAGGACGAACAGGGCGAGCAGTCCGCCGGCGAAGATGAACAGGTACTGGCTTTTCAGCCCCTTGAACTCAGGGCTGCGGCCGATTCCCTTGTTGATAGGATACTCCGCCATAATCAGAGGAAGAATGAGCGTAAGATGGTGGCGGCCACGATTAAAAAGATGCAGGCGCCGAACCAGCTGGCTGCCGTCTTGGAGGTGTCGGGATCTCCCGAGGAAAACTTGGAATAGACCTTCACGCCTCCGATAAGGCCGACCACGGCTCCGATGGCATAAATCAGTTTGGTTCCCGGATCGAAATAGGAAGTGACCATGTTGGTGGCTTCAGTGATACCGCTGATACCGTTACCCTGGGCGAAAGCCCCTGTCGTTGCAAGCAGCGCCATGGCTGCAAAAAAGAATCTTTTTTTCATGTGTCGAAACTTTTATTTGGTGAGACAAAAAATGATTTCGACCACGAATATATAATGCTTAACTCATTGATTTACAACATTGACGATGCGTGACATCGGGTGTCATTACGTTACATCGGCAGGGGAATTCCGACGACGAAAAACAATGGAAAAATGGCCTTTGATTCTTCCGGCAAAGGTAGCCCGTGCCTTTACGGAATCTGCAAGGCAGGCCGTTCCGGTTGTCCTGGAGAAAATCATCCTCGCTGCGCTTGCGGTATTTTCTCCCGACAAGCCTTGCAGTATCCAGGCACGGGACAGAAAAGCCTGCAAGAAATCAAACTCCGGCATATACCGGAAACATGTAGAACAAAAAACAGAACATCATGAAACAGGAAGAAAAAAAGGTAGCGGCATTCACGGGACACCGGAAGCAAAGACTGATGCAGGAAAACAAGGACTACCGGAACCTCAGCGGACAAATCAGGGGAAAGGTCATAACTATGATAAAAAACCTCTATGAAGAAGGTTTCAGAGAATTTTATTCGGGCATGGCAGAAGGGTTCGACATGATAGCGGCTGAAGCTGTCCTGCAACTGAAAGAACAATATGAGGATATGACACTGGCGGCTGCTATCCCTTTCAGAGCCCAAGCCGAATGGTTTGACCCGCAAGACCAGCTGCTTTACAGGGAACTGCTTAAGAAGGCTGACCGGGTAGTGATGCTTTCAGAAAAATATTACAGGGGATGTTACCTGCGCCGTGACACCTATATGGTCAGCAGGGCTTCAATGGTAATAGCATATTGGGACAACGTGTGCAACGGAGGTACATACCATACCGTGAAAAAGGCCGTGGAAACTGGACGGGAAGTCATCAATCTGTTTACTGGAGAAGTGATAACGGACATAACTGCATTGCAAAACAATCATGAACCAAATAAACCGAATATAAAATGGACAGATTAAAAAATAGAAACTTATGAAATCAAAGGAACAGATTACAATCCCTGACCATACAGGGAAAAGAGAAACACGATTACTCGCTTTTGTATGGAACTGCGGTTTTTTCAGCAGAGACGTTTCTGATGAGAAAATCATTGAGATGTGGAGGAAATCCCCCGCCAGAAGTCTGGATGATCCTGAAGACGAGACATTCTACGATGTGGAATGTCTGACACCCGATGAACTGGCTGGACGAATCAATGACGAGTCTTTCGCGCATACGGAGGATTACGTACGTTTCATCAATGTCAGTCCCGACCTTTTGTACCCGGATAGGAAATAGGATATCCACCGTCTCATATCGCATACCCCCACTTCCCCCTAAATATTAAAAAGGGAAAGCAGGGGTATGAAACTAAAGTTATCCTGTATGTATCACTCTTTCAGATTTAACCAGAATCTCCTTCATCTGACCGTTTCAGGATGGCCACGTTTGAACTTCCTGATCACGCATACTTGTCTATATCGAAAGGCTCTTCTTCCTTACTGTCTTTTCTTCCTGATACACCCTTCCGGTTTCCCAGATACTTGTCAAGCAAACCGTTCACCTTCTCCAGATTGCTCAGCTTGTCGGTCAGGAAAGCCAGTATCTCCGTTTCACTCAGTTTGTAATGGATGGTTCTTGCGGCACGCAGGGCTTTCTGTTCGTCAACAATCCCGGATGTAAGTACCTCCGCCACGTTGTTTATTTCCTCGATTGTCAATGCTGTGTTGAAATCCGGGTCGGGTTCGGCATCTACGGGAGCCATCAGCTCCTCACGTTCTTCTTCAGTCAGTCCTTTATTTCCCAGCTCCACATCATCAGAACCGATATCCTTGTCTTCCTCCAATGGAATTTTCTCCATCGGCTCGGAACGGGTTGGAGTCATCCTTGAAACTTTCGGGTCTTCCAGATAGATGACCTTTGTCTTGCCTATCACATCATCGTCATCCGAAGAAGAGGACGGAACAGCCGTTTCGGTTTTTCCTTTGGACTTATCCGTTTCCGGCTTTCTGCGCCTTGCCTTTCTGCGGGCACGACGCTCCGCCTCTTTCTTGCGTTGTCTGCGGTATCTCCACACTCTGACACGGGCAATCCGCATCAGCCTTAAAATGAGGTCCCATATTCCGTACATACGTCTGTGGAAAATGAATGTCCACAAATGGCACAATATATAGACAGCACATACTGCCTTTACGGTAAAATAAACTATCGCAGTCATAATTATAAAGGTTTGGTGATACATTCCGTGTACAGCTTTGACATCTCATGCTCGTATTTCTTCAAATGTTCATCTATAATCCTGTTTACAAAACCGGAAATGGGCATCTCAGGAGCGGTAACTGCCAGAAAACGCTTGATGTAGGCATAACTCTCCCGGTTGATATATACTTGTATCCGGTTGCCTACAGGATAACTTACCAAATAGGAGGATTTATAAGAACCGGTTTCCGAAGATTTGAAAGCGGATGTGTTTTCCAGTACCTCAAATGTTATTTCGGAAGTATCATCATCCCCATTGTCATGTCTTGTGATGTCTGCCGTTTCTACAGAAACGTCGCGGACATCCTTTCCGTTTTTCCTGCCCTTGAACAGCCTACGGAAAATAAACAATGACAATCTGTAAACAGTGTAAATGCAGCAACAGGCAACAATGGCCTGAAAAATAATCTGTGTCATAATCAAAATGGTTTTAATGGTTTATAATACTCTTTGTTATACAATTCGTTGATTTCGTCCCAGTGTTTCTGTAGATGGTCCACAAGGATATTGCTGATAAAGCCGGATATGCTCATCTCCGGAGCGATGACAGGCAGTACCCGTTTGATGCACTCGGCCACTTCACGGTTGATATACACATGGGAACGGTTTGACGCGGGTATATTGACCAGAAACCTTTCCCGGTATCCGAAGGATTCATCCTTTTTCCTTTTGGGCTTCTCCACGGAGGGCTTTTCCGCTGGAGTATCTGCCGGTACGGTTGCGGCGGGGCTTTTCGCTTCCTGATGTTCCACGGACTTTTCTTTCGGGGCGGGGCTGTCCTTGCCGAAAACAGGTATGTCACCGACAATGATTTCCTTCAGGACATCTTCGTCCACCTCAACGATTTTCTTTTTCATGACTGTCCAAGTTTAAGTTTGACCATAAGCTCTTCCGCAAGTTCCACCAGACCGCTGCCTTCCAGTTGTCTGGCTGGAGGCGGCAGCAGCGTGCAACGGAAAAAGGCACGCTTGGCATGGGTTATCTCCTTTTCATAACGGCACAGGTCAGGAAGCGTGCTGTCAAGGACTGTCAGATGCAGCTCTCTCATGACCTCCGAATATGACCTGAGAATCTCCACATTGGTACGTTTTTTCAACTTGTTCCAGAAAAAGAAGATGTCCTTGAGTAACGGAGTATTTTCCATCTTCTTGATATGGTCAAGTACAGTCGTGGCAAAGGACAGTGTACTCTGCATCACAATCAGGTCCGGAACGGTGGGAGTAAGCACGTAATCCATATTGACAATCGTACGGAATACCCCGGTGGACTCGACCGTTCCGGGAAGATCCACGAAAATAAGGTCGTAATCCCCGCTTGCCGCAATCGCATCAGCCGCCTCCCTTGCCTTTTCAGCGGTGGAGCCTACAATGGGATAGGCCTTTTTCTGCACTTGGTTCCACTGCTGTTTGATCAGTTGCCGGTAATAGGCACTGTTGGAAACAGCCTTTTTGTCACGCTCCCTCATACGTACGAGACTGTGTTGGGGAGAGTCACAGTCAACGATAGCCACGTTCAGTCCCTTCTCGAAATGGAAGTAACTGGCAAGCACTACGGACAGGGCCGATTTCCCGACCCCTCCTTTCTGGTTGCTAATCGCAACGAACAAAGTTTCTTTACTCATAAGTCTTTCTTTTTAATTGTTATTGAATAAATACCGGTGTCATCCACTAATCCGTGAATCCGCAGACGTTTCTTTCCAACCATCCAAATCCGCATCCATTAACGGTATCATCCAGTGTCATAACCTTTGATGCTACTGTTACCGCATCTTTCCGACATCGCTTCCATCCGCGGTCTGTCTGTTGGTCATGACAATCCGTCAACGGTCCCGTCCGATATTGCTTCCATCATCCCAACCGTTACCGGAATCATCGGATAATATGACCATTATTCCGCTATCAGAAGGCCGGTTGCAACCGTCCGCACTGCAAATAAAAAAGGATTTTCCCGAATAATCGCCATCATCCGGAGACGGTGACGACCCTTGTCATCGTATGACATCTTGTTACATATAACATACTGTTTTATAGGTAGATATACCGCCGTAACTTTGCCACCGACAACGGAATGGATGCCGGATGGAGTTATCCCGAAGCCGAAGAATGAGGCTGAAGGTCAAAATTCAATTTGACTTCAGGCAAATTCATGTTCAAGCGAACATAGCAAGTTGTGTTTTGGGCAGCCCGAAATGATTCGGGCATCCCAAAACAAACTTGCCACTCGCCTGAAGGCTCGGGAGGGATTTCCTCCAAAGTCGGAAATCCATGACGTAAAATCAGAAACAGAAAATCTCAATGCGTATGGAAGAAAACAGTAAAAGAAGAACAAGAAGAAGCACGGGCAGAAAACCGAAGACCGACCCGGCAGTATTCCGCTACGGTATCAAACTGACTTCGGAAGAGAACGGAAATTTCGAGCTGCTGTTTGAAAAATCCGGGATGAAACAACGGGCAAGATTCATCAAGGCGATGATTTTCGGACGTGAAATGAAGGTCGTCAGAATCGACAAGGCTGCGATGGACTACTATATCAGACTTACAAATTTCTATCACCAGTTCCAGGCCATTGGCAACAACTACAACCAGACTGTTAAGGCAGTCAAGTCCAATTTCGGCGAGAAACGGGCGTTCGCCCTGCTCCGCAATCTGGAAAAGGCCACCATCGACCTGGTGGTGCTGAGCAAGCGGATCATCATGCTTACCCGGGAGTTCGAGGAGGAATACCTTATAAAAAGAAAGAAGGAGGAACAGCAGAATGGTGGCTAAGATCAACAGGGGTGTATCACTCTACGGGGCGGTCATCTACAACCAGCGTAAAGTGGATGAGGCAACCGCCCGTATCATCGCGGGCAACCGCATGATTACCGACCTCACCGGAAATCCCCACAATGTCATGCAGCAGACGCTATGGGCTTTCGAGAGCTACCTCGCCGCCAACAGGAACACGGAGAAGCCGGTGCTGCATATCTCCCTGAACCCATCGGCGGACGACCGCCTCACGGACGGGCAGTTCGCGGAACTGGCACGCGAGTACATGCGGAAAATGGGCTACAGCGACCAGCCCTACATCGTCTATCTGCACGAGGACATCGGCCGCAGGCATGTCCATATTGTCTCCACCTGCGTGAAGGAGAACGGCGAGAAAATCAGTGACGCATACGAATGGAATCGTTCGATGAAAGCCTGCCGGGAACTGGAAAACAGATTCGGACTCAAGCCTGTGGCTGACAAGCGGAACGAACTGCTGGAACCGTATCTCAAGAAGGCGGACTACCGGGACGGGGACGTGAAACGTCAGGTCGGCAATATCCTCAAAAGTGTGTTCACCGCCTACCGCTTCCAGACATTCGGGGAGTTCAGTGCCATGCTCTCATGCTTCAACATCGAGGCCAAACAGGTTCGGGGAGAATTTGAAGGCTCACCCTACAACGGTATCGTATATACCCTGACGGACGATGCGGGCGGGCCGGTATGCACGCCCATCAAGTCTTCGCTCATCGGCAAGCGCTTCGGCTACGAAGGGATAGAAAAAAGGATTGCCGTCAATGTCCGAGATTTCAGAAACCGGAAGTGGCAGCCGAAAATCCATGATGCCGTCACGCTGGCCAGGCACGGCTGCCGAGGAAACCGGGAAGATTTCATCCGGCTGCTCGGGGAAAAGGGCATTGACGTGGTGTTCAGGGAAAACGAGGAAGGCCGTATCTACGGCGTGACCTTCATAGACCACAGAAACCGTGAGGTATATAACGGTTCCCGTCTGGGCAAGGAGTTTTCCGCCAACGCCTTCGAACAGCTTTTTAACAGGCCGCAGGAATTTCCGGAGCCGGAATCCACCGGACAATATACCTCCACACGGGAGAGCCTTTCCGACAACATGGAAAGCGCCATCGAGCAGGCTTTCGGAATATTCAGTCCCGACATCAACGGGCCGGACCCACAGGAGGAGGCACTCGCCCGCAGACTACAACGCAAGAAAAAGAAGAAACGCCGTTCACGCGGCATATCCTGATTGTCAATTACCAACCATCAAAATTTTTACAGTTATGCAACAAGAAGATGATTTGAGAGGACTGGCCAAGGTCATGGAGTTCATGCGTGCCATTTCCATCGTGTTTATTGTAATCCATGTCTACTGGTTCTGCTACAGCGCATTCGTGGGCATGGGTATCAACATCGGAGTCGTGGACAGGATTCTGCTGAACTTCCAGAGGACGGCAGGACTGTTCAGCAACCTGCTTGTGACGAAAGTGTTCGCCTTCATATTCCTGGGACTTTCGTGTCTGGGTACGAAAGGTGTCAAGAACCAGAAGATGACGTGGCGGAAAATATACGCCGCCTTCCTCGGCGGCATCGTCCTATTCTTCATGAACTGGTGGATGCTTGACCTGCCGTTCAATACGACAGTGAACGCTACCGTATATACGCTGACGCTCACCATAGGCTACATTCTCCTGCTCATGTCGGGAATATGGATCAGCCGTATGCTGAAACACAACCTCATGGAAGACGTGTTCAACACCGCCAACGAAAGTTTCATGCAGGAAACAAGGCTTATGGAAAACGAGTATTCCGTCAACCTGCCCACGAAATTTGTCTATCAGGGCAAGGAATGGGACGGCTGGATCAATATCGTAAACCCGTTCCGAGCCTCTATCGTACTGGGAACACCGGGCTCCGGAAAGAGCTATGCCGTGGTGAACAACTACATCAAACAGCAAATCGAGAAATCCTTTGCCATGTATATCTATGACTACAAGTTTCCGGACCTCTCGGAGATAGCCTACAACCATCTGCTCAAGCACAGACAACATTACAAGGTCAAGCCGGAATTCTACGTCATCAATTTCGACGACCCTAGACGCAGCCACCGCTGCAATCCCATCAATCCAAGATTCATGGCGGACATATCGGATGCCTATGAGTCAGCTTACACGATAATGCTCAATTTGAACAAGACCTGGATACAGAAACAGGGTGATTTTTTCGTGGAGTCACCGATTATCCTGCTTGCCGCAATCATCTGGTATTTGCGGATTTACAAGGACGGAAAGTATTGCACGTTCCCTCATGCGATCGAATTTCTTAACAAGCCGTATGCCGATATCTTCACGATTCTTACCTCTTATCCGTCCCTCGAAAACTATCTTTCCCCCTTTATGGACGCATGGCAAGGTGGAGCTCAAGACCAGCTCCAGGGCCAGATAGCAAGTGCGAAAATCCCTCTTTCGCGAATGATCTCGCCACAGCTTTACTGGGTGATGACGGGAGACGATTTCACGCTGGATTTGAACAATCCCGAACACCCCAAAATCCTCTGCGTGGGCAATAATCCGGACAGGCAGAATATCTATTCGGCGGCTCTCGGCCTGTACAATTCGCGCATCGTCAAATTGGTGAACAAGAAAGGACAACTGAAAAGTTCCATCATCATCGACGAGCTTCCGACCATCTATTTCCGTGGTATCGACAACCTGATTGCGACCGCCCGAAGCAACAAGGTGGCCGTCTGTCTCGGCTTCCAGGACTTCTCGCAGCTTGCACGTGACTACGGCGACAAGGAGGCGAAGGTTATCCAGAACACGGTGGGCAATATCTTCAGCGGACAGGTGGTCGGAGAAACGGCAAAATCATTGTCGGAACGGTTCGGCAAGATTCTCCAGCAGCGGCAGTCCATATCCATCAACCGTCAGGACACTTCGACTTCCATCAACACGCAGCTTGATTCCCTGATACCCGCTTCCAAGATAGCCAATCTTTCGCAGGGTACATTCGTTGGCAGCGTGGCAGACAATTTCGGGGAAGAGATAGAGCAGAAGATTTTCCATGCCCGCATCATCGTGGACAGCGCGAAAGTGTCGGAAGAGATGAAAGCCTACAAGAAAATTCCTGTCATCAACGAGTTCAGGGACGCAGACGGAAACGACATCATGCAGCAACAGATTGACCGCAACTACTCGCAGATAAAGGCGGACGTGTTGCAGATAATAGAGGATGAGATAACACGCATAAAAAATGATCCGGAACTGAGACACCTCATCCCGCAGCAGGAGGAAGAAGAGAACAATGACGGAGAATAAAGGAAAAAGGAGACCGCTGTTTTATTTCCGCCTGCAAAGGTCGTCCCGTGCCCGCTGGATTGTGCAAGGCCGGGCCCCTCCGTGGTTTGCTGAAAAAATCATCCTCGCCGGGGGCTCCGGTATTTTTTCGCAAAGCCTTGCGCAATCCGGCACGGGACAGAAAGGCAGGCAAGAAATAAAATACCGGCTTGACAAGCCGCAGATGTCTAACTCAAAAAATGAAAAATATGAGCAGAAGCAACTTCACCCCGATGGAAAGATTCCATGAGATTCTAAACGGACACGGACTACAGGCCATGAACATAGGTACAAACCATATCCGTATCTTCAGGGACGGACGGAAAATGTTCGACTACTATCCGTTGAGGATGAAACTCTTCGACTACCACAACTGGTACCAGCTTACCTATCCATCCTTCGGCAATGGCGACGGAAAATGGGAACAGGAACTTCAGGAGATAATCGGCAGACTTTCCGCCGCATAAACGGTATGCTATGGCAGCGCACATGAAACAGACGGAATGGGACAACATTCCCGAATGGGCCATATATGCCCTGGAATACGGAACGGAAGAGGACGGCAGCCTGAACGAAGAGGAACGGGCTATGATTGATAAGTTTGTCGGCACACATTTCCCGAAAGGATACACGATGAGCGTGGACTGGGACGCCTGCAACGAGTTTGACCGCTATCCCGCATTTGGAGAGCCTTGCAAGACCTGCAAGGTTCTTTTTGTTTCACCATAAATACACAGAAAAATGAAAAGAATGACACTGAGCGAATATCTCGCTGTTCCCGAAAATTACCGGGGAGTATGGACTACCGAACGGTGGGACATTCCCGATTGGGAAAACTTGAGAAAAAGCCACATGGGAAAACGTACCCTGATGGTATATGACAGAGGCACGTGCCTGCTTGTCGAGGGGCTGAGTCTTGAAATCGTGGATGACAGTTCCTGGAAGAAGCCGGAGGAAATCAAGAAGGAAATCCGTGAAAAATATCAGGAGTACCGTAATGAAAAGGAACATGAACCGCATTTCCTCGAATGCGTCATACGCTGGAACGATACCTTGGAGACACTGGAAACAAGAATAGCCCTGGACATGGATTCCGATACGGAAATGGATGATGAAATCTTCTTCTACTGCGATACTCTGGACAGCCTGCTGTCGCTGGCTGACAAAAGCGGGGAAGATTTTGTCATAGCCGGATGTTTCGGATTCGGTGAATATGAAGAACTGTTACAGACAACATAAAAATGAATGAATATGATAATCAAATGTCAGGAACACTATAACAAGGTGGTGGAATACGCAAAAAGTATCGGAGACAATACCTTACAACAATGCATCGAACGATTGCAACAGTGGGAAAAGAACTCGAACGGGAAATATGAAATTGAACTCTACCGGGACTTCGCACCCCATTCGTTCGGATTCGCCGAAAGAACTCCCGACGGACGGACTGGAGTCGTCGGAGGGGTACTCTATCATGGCAGACCGGACGAATCATACGCCGTGATGCTCAATCCGTTCCATGGATGGAGCAGTAAGCATTCTATTTTCCGCTACGACAATTTTATCGGCTGTTTTTCAGCCGATAAAATAAAAATGTCCGCAAGAAAATATTTTTGTTTTAACATTCCGATTTATAAAAACATGGCAGAAGAGCCTTCTTGTCGCAGTCCTTACCATGAAGAATACATTCAAACAAGTGTTTCAGGTAATCCTGAGGATCTATATCGTTCAACTTACAGCTTTCTATCAGAGAGAAGATGAATGCCGAGTTTTCTGCGGCTGCCTCACTTCCTATATTCATGCAGTTCTTAAGTAGCAGCTTTACAGGTTTCATTCTTTGCTCACAGAGGTTGTTCGAGATTTCCGCAGAACCGTCCTTTAGTATATTTCTCAGGGATTTCCACTGGTTTAACGTATAGTTTACTGCCTTTCTCATCAGTTCGTTAGCCATAATCTTCGCATCCTGCATCATCATGACCACCTTATGATGGATACGTTCAAGAATAGGTCCTGTAAGTTTAAGTCTTTTTCCCTTTATCTGCTCACCGCTGAGTTTCATTGTGCGGAACAGGTCTTCATTCCTGAATAAATCACCGATAGAATCTATTATGTCCATCGCCGTCCTGTCTGATGGCAAAGCATCAACCCACAACCTCCTGCAGTGCGTCCAGCATCCTATATGAAGCACCTTTGAGCCTTCTCCGTCATACATTCTGTAAACCGTATATCCGTCTGTAGATATACCTCAAATCCGCAACCTATAGGGTTTAGTGGGATTTTGCTTGCAAAGCGACAAAATTCATTTTATTGTACATATTTCTTGCACAACAGAAATGTCGCAGACACAAAATCCCCTTACCCCATAAAGCGACTTGAGGTAATACGCTGGTTTAACCAGAAAAGCATGGTCTTTAACCAAAGTCTGTCTTGAACAGGTTGGCATAAGCATTGTTGTCTGAGTAAATATTCAATACATGCCTACGTGATGTCTTAATCCATTTCGCAGGAACAGAGATGAACTTGAAAACAAAGGTCTTGATTCTGCTGGTGGCACGCAATCCAAATTCATGGGTTTTCAATCTCTGCATAATAGCTTTGTAGAAGTTTCTGATGAGAGCTGTCATAAGCAGGAATACAGTATTCTGTGCCATGAACGATTTTGGCAATCGATTCCAGCCAAAGCCATTGTTCATGTCATCGAAGATGCGTTCCTTGCCACCACGAAGATTGTAGAATTCCACGATGTCTCTTGCACTCGACTTGTAATCGTTAGTCAGTATACATCTGTAGGTATATTCGCCTTCCCAAATGTCAAGGTCTCCATCTATTCGCCTTTGTCTCTGTATGACAAGACGATACGGTTTTCCTTTCCATTTCTCAACAAGGATGGAATTCAGCTCAAATTCAATACCGTTGATTTCAACAGTTTTCCATCCAGTCAAGGCAAACATGGAATCGTAGAAGGAAGAGCATCTGTTGGCACGAATATAAAAATGCCTGCAATGAGCCTCTACCATATCTACGATTTCCTCCGAGCATGAGCCGCAATCCATGCGGGCACGGGATATATATACTTCTGATGCCTCCAGTCGCTTGAAGATTCTTTCCAAAGTCTCTCTTTGGTTGAAGCGCACGTTTGTGTTGCCGTCTCTATTTTCAATACCGACAATCATGTCGTTAATGACTGCCACACCTGGACTATAGCCCAGGAACTTCTTGTAGGTTGGTTTTGCATCATGCTTCTCTGTTTCAATGAACTGATGGTCAAAGTCAAAATCATACTCTTGACCGGATTTCAATTGACCAGTAGCAAGCAGGGCTTTGATCAATAAGCAGTTCATCTTGTCTGCAGTATTGAAATCATAGGAGTTGCCAGAAGCAGATTTATAGGTGATGTTCTTACAAGTCAGTTCTTCGATAGCACGCAATATGGTGTCTGCGCTGCAAGTGCGAAGAGTTGGATGAAGAGACAAATGTTTCATCAAGTGAGTTGTAACATCCTCAATACATGAGCCGCCACAAAGATATACGCACATCAGAGAGCGTAGAATTTCGCTATATTGATAACCAAACATAGTGCATCTCAATCCCAAGGTGGAATCTATGGTTTGAGCTAAAAGAGCATCAAATTGCTCCATAATAGAAAAAATTCCTCCAAAAGGAGTGAGTTTCTCAGATTTTATTTGTATTTTGCCATGCCATATTAGAGTTTTGCTTGTCTTCTTTTCGCAACACTAAGGTAAGTGAAAATTCTGACATGGCAAAATCCTGGGCAACTTTTTGTTGCTCAGGAACTTATAAATAATGTTAAACTATAGTGTTGCGGAATTAAGGATAAATAAGAATTTAGGAGATAATATAAATGGAAAAATACAACAATTGGAAACTTAAGTTTTATACAATATGGGCAGGGCAGGCAGTATCATTAATCACTAGTGCCATCCTGCAAATGGCGATTATTTTTTACCTTACAGAAAAAACAGGATCTGCGATGGTCTTGTCTATGGCTTCACTTGTAGGTTTTTTACCCTATGCGGTCTTTGGACCAGCCATTGGTGTATTAGTGGATCGTCATGATAGGAAGAAGATAATGATTGGTGCTGATTTAATTATCGCAGCAGCTGGGGCAGTGCTTGCTATTGTTGCATTGTATATGGAGCTACCTATCTGGATGGTTATGGTAGTATTGTTTATCCGTAGCATTGGAACGGCTTTTCACACCCCGGCTCTCAATGCGGTTACGCCACTTTTAGTACCAGAAGAACAGCTTACGAAATGTGCAGGCTATAGTCAGTCTTTGCAGTCTATAAGCTATATTGTTAGTCCGGCGGTTGCAGCATTGTTATATTCTGTTTGGGAATTAAATGCTATTATTGCCATCGATGTATTGGGGTGCTATGATTGCGTCTATTACGGTAGCAATTGTACGTATTCCTAAGCTATGCGATCAAGTGCAAAGCTTGAAACCAAATTTCATAAGAGAAATGAAAGAAGGAATGGCTGTACTACGGCAAAATAAAGGATTATTTGCTTTATTACTCGTTGGAACATTATATATGTTTGTTTATATGCCCATAAATGCATTATATCCTTTAATCACTATGGAATATTATAATGGTACACCGATGCATATTTCTATTACGGAGATTGCTTATGCCTCTGGTATGTTGATAGGGGGTCTATTATTAGGGTTATTTGGGAATTACCAAAAGCGAATCTTATTAATAACGGCATCCATTTTTATGATGGGGATAAGCTTAACCATTTCAGGATTACTTCCCCAAAGTGGATTTTTCATATTTGTAGTCTGCTGTGCAATAATGGGGCTTTCGGTTCCGTTTTACAGCGGTGTGCAAACAGCTCTTTTTCAGGAGAAAATTAAGCCTGAATATTTAGGACGTGTATTTTCTTTAACTGGAAGTATCATGTCTCTTGCTATGCCAATTGGGTTAATTCTTTCTGGATTCTTTGCTGATAGAATCGGTGTAAATCATTGGTTTTTACTATCAGGTATTTTAATTATTTGCATTGCAATAGTTTGCCCAATGATAACTGAGATTAGAAAATTAGATGCAAAACAAAATAAAGGAGTGTGTTCGTATGATATATCTGACAAATATTTTACATAAAAATTCGATACATATATTTTTAGAGTATTTTTAGTATTTTAAGTAAAATAGATATGTAGATTATTGATTTTTTGTTTTAGAAATGTTATTATAATAATGGTAGTTTATCGTATTTTGTAATTATATTTCTCGAAAGGTATTGATGATATGAAAAATAAAAACACAATAATTATCACTGAAGAAATGATAAATTCGGACCCATACGGTTATACATATAAAGAAATTTGTGATTGCGTTGGAGAAAAAAAAGCTCGATCGCTTATGCATGCCCTTTATAAGGAAAAGCCCCAAAAGAAATATCAAACAATGAGCATTAATGATATTTATAATGGCGGTGACACAAGAAAATACTCTTTCAAATTAAAGGATGGTTACTGCGTTGAAACTGTTTGCATAAAGAGAAAAACAGGTGTAACTGTATGTGTTAGTACAATGGTAGGATGTCCTGTCGGTTGTATTTTTTGTGCATCTGGAAGTAATGGATTTATAAGAAATTTAACTCCTTCCGAAATTGTGCAACAAGTAACATTACTGAAGGAAAAAGTCAACAGAATTGTATATATGGGAATGGGTGAACCATTTTTTAATTATCCTTAATTCCGCAACACTATTACAAATATAACTTTTTAAGTACCTGAGCAACAAAAAGTTGCTCAGGATTTTGCCATGTCAGATTTTTCACCTATCTT
>NZ_JAOQJI010000110.1:0-468 GCF_025567125.1 Phocaeicola fibrisolvens
TCCCTAAAGATACGAAAAATTAGGGAGACGGGCAAGTCCTGACTGAGCGAAGTTTGGGCTTGCCCGATTTTTTTGCAGGCACAAGAAAGGCCATCTCAAATTATATTTCAATTTGAGACAGCCTCAAAAAATGAATGAAAATGAGGAGAGACCATGCAGAAAACCGACATGACATTTTGGGAGCATCTGGATGTATTAAGAAATTCTTTGATTAAGATAGCATTGGCTGTTGTTATTTGTGGTTTAGTTGCTTTCTTTTTCAAGGATACGATGTTTGATGTCATTTTTGCTGCCAAGGACACAACTTTTGTTACCTATCGTTGGTTCAATGAAATATGCAGATTAATGCATCTTCAGACTATGGATCAATTTTCTATAAAGTTGCATTGCTGTCCGGAGAAATTTTACCACAGCGTAAGCTGTCTAGGACCGTTACCCTCCGGAACATTAGCAGTGAGGTCGGTTTGA
>NZ_JAOQJI010000111.1:0-460 GCF_025567125.1 Phocaeicola fibrisolvens
CGGATATGATATCAGAGTTAAAAGCCTCCCTTGAAAATGCACCGGCCGCATCGGACAAGGAAGAAAAGAAAGCTAAGAAACAAAAGGTAAGGCAAATCAAGCAATTGGAATCGCACTGTGAGAAACTTGCCGAATATGACAGGCACATGAGCATACTCGGCAAACGAAATTCCTACTCCAAAACAGATTCTGATGCTACATTTATGCATATGAAGGAAGACCCTATGGGAAACGGGCAATTAAAACCGGGATATAATCTACAAATCGGAACCGAAAACCAGTTTATGGTCGATTTTGGACTCTACCCTAATCCTACAGACACTCTTACATTGATTCCTTTTGAAAATTCGTTTCATGAACGTTATAACCGTTTCCCATTGGAAGAGGTTGCCGATTCCGGTTATGGCTCGGAGGAGAACTATAGCTTTATGGAAGAAAACGGAATAGAAGCATATGTCAA
>NZ_JAOQJI010000112.1:0-425 GCF_025567125.1 Phocaeicola fibrisolvens
TACGCTGATGATTTCCTTATAGGGGTCATTGGAAATAAAGCAGAGTGCGAGAAAATCAAGGCGGATGTCACACAATTTATGCAAGAAAAGCTAAAGTTGGAGATGTCGCAAGAAAAGACCTTGATAACCAACTCACAAGACAGTGCAAAATTTCTCGGCTATGAAATATCAGTCCGTAAAGATTACACAACGCAGAAAAATGCAAGAGGAGAAACTCGTAGACATCGTAATGGTAATGTGATACTACACGTATCACGAGAAGTAATAAAGAAGAAGCTACTGAGTCTTGAAGCCATGAATGTGAAAACACGAAATGGCAAAGAAGTGTGGAGTTCTAAAGGTAGAACATACCTGATAGACAATGAGCCACAAGACATAGTAGCACGTTTCAACACAGAAATCAGAGGATTCTACAACTACTACTC
>NZ_JAOQJI010000113.1:0-363 GCF_025567125.1 Phocaeicola fibrisolvens
CAAGACTAATTTCAATGATGTCAAAGATCTAAATAATCCCCTGATTCCGGGCTATTTGATTAATTGTTTAACTCGTCCCATTTTAACGGGACACTAATGAAGTTGAAGTATTATATTAAAAAGTGTGTCTTTGAAGTTTGCATATTCTTCATTTGACACACTTAAATAAATTTCTACTTCTAACGAAAATACTCTAAATAGCTATATATACTATCTGATGTCTTATCTAATTTATACTTTCTTTATTAAGAAACCTATTTGAAAGTACATCCATTAGTATAACGTAAGCATTCGGTAAACCACGTTGCAAATTTTGTGAATTAGTTCCGAATCGGTGCTATTCGTAGTCGATTCGGAACTAAT
>NZ_JAOQJI010000114.1:0-346 GCF_025567125.1 Phocaeicola fibrisolvens
TATCCCAAAGATAATGTTTAAAAACTATACCTCCAACGATAATCTGCTTTTACCTCCGTGTTTAGGCGATTTTATTCCCCAGAACGACCCGGTCCGGGTTGTTCACCGTATTATTGAACAGATCAGCCTGGAAGAACTTTACCGCAAGTACTCCGTCAAAGGCTGTCCGGCCTATCATCCCCGCATGATGCTGCAGATTCTGGTATATGCCTATCTGCGCAATATCTATTCCAGCCGCCGCATCGAGGAGTTCTGCCGCAATGACATCCGCTTCATGTGGCTGACCGGTACCAGGGTGCCTGACCACAACACCATCAACCGTTTCCGCAGCAGCCGGTTGAAGGAT